>JBKOWC010000196.1:0-14738 GCA_046724215.1 Pseudomonadota bacterium
CGCGGCGCTCTGGGGCTTCGCCGAGGCGACGCTCTTCGTCATCGTGCCGGACGTCCTGCTGACGGGCATCGCCGTGCGGCGCGGCCGAAGCACCGCCCTGGCGGCGACGGCCTGGACGATCGCCGGCGCCGTCGCCGGCGGGGCCCTCATGTATGCCTGGAGCATGCGGGATCCGGCCGGCGCCGCGGCGATGCTCGACCGCCTGCCGGCGATCGCGCCGGCGATGATCGCGCGGGTCGGCGCCGATCTCGAACGCGCCGGCCTGCCGGCGATGGCCATCGGTGCCTTCTCCGGCGTCCCCTACAAGATCTACGCCGTCATGGCGCCGGGCGCCGGGATCGGTCTCGCCGCCTTCCTCATCGCCTCGGTGCCGTTTCGCGCGCTGCGCTTCATCGTCGTGGTCTTCGTCGCCGACGGGCTCAACCGCCTGCTGGCGGGGCAGCTGAGCGCGCGCCGGCGCATGGCGCTGCTCGCCGCCTTCTGGTTGCTCTTCTACAGCGGCTATTTCGCCTTGATGCCGAATTGAGGCTCAGGGCGTAGCGGTGTGAGGCCCCCGCATCTTCGCCCCGATTCCGCTTCGCTCAGGCGCGATTGTCGCCGGCGCCGAGGCCACGCAGGACGAGCGACTATACGTCCTCGAACGCCGCATCGAGGCCGCGGGTCCACCCACTCCGGCGCGTGAACCGGATTGTGGAAGCGGGCGGTCGCATACTTGATTCACGCATTCTGCGTCAGGGTCGTTTTTTCATGTTTTGGGATTCAGATTTTATCGCTCGTGCAGAGCCGGGCATAGGCGACCGCGATCGCGGCTCCAAGCCGGGCGTTGTTCTTGATAAGGGCAATGTTGGCTCGCAGGCTGGCGCCGCCCGTGATCTCGTTGACGCGGGCGAGGAGGAAGGGGGTGGCGTCCTTGCCGGCGATGCCGCGCCCGGGCATCTCCGCCAGCGCCGTCCGGATGGCGGCGTCGATCGTCGCCGCCGGGATCTCGTCGGCCGCGGGGATCGGGTTGGCGATGCTGATGCCGCCGGTCATTCCGAGCTGCCACTTTGCCCGCATCATCGCGGCGACGGCCTCGGCGGTGTCCAATCGCATCGGTGCCTTGTGGCCGCTCGTCCGCGAATAGAAGGCCGGGAACTCGTCGGCCCGATAGACGACGACGGGCACGGACAGCGTCTCCAGCGTCTCGAGGGTCAGGCCGATGTCGAGGATCGACTTGGCGCCCGCCGAGACTACGGCCACGCTCGTCGTTGCCAGTTCCGTCAGATCGGCCGAGATGTCGAAACTGGTCGCGGCGCCCCTGTGGACCCCGCCGATGCCGCCGGTCGCGAAGACGGGGATGCCGGCCATGGCGGCGATGCGCATCGTCGCGGCCACGGTCGTGGCCCCGTTGGCGCCGGCGGCCACCAGGTAGGGGATGTCGCGCGCGCTCGCCTTGGCGATGCCGCTTGCCGTCGCCAGTCGCTCGAGTTCGGCCGCCGAGAGCCCCACCTTGAGGCGGCCGTCGAGGATCGCGATCGTCGCCGGCAGTGCACCCCCCTCCCGCACGATGGCCTCCACGGCGCGCGCCGTCTCGAGGTTCTGCGGAAAGGCCATGCCATGGGCGATGATCGTCGATTCGAGGGCCACCACCGGCCGCCCGCCGGCGAGCGCCTCGCGCAGGTCCGGCGCGATATCCATGAACGCGTTCATGCCGGGCCGACGCTAGCACGAACGCGCCGGTCGAGCGCCCGGGCACTGAGCCGCGGACTGACCGACAGGGCCGAGGCGCGGGTCAGCGCCGCTGCGACCTGGCCGTAGAGGGCGGCGCGCGCGAGGGTCCGGCCGTGCAGCAGGCCGTAGATCGTGCCCGCCACCGCCGCGTCGCCGGCGCCCGTCACGTCGCGGAGCGGCCCGGCGACCGCCGGGACGATGCGCTGCAGCAGGCACCCGTCCTCCAGGCTCGATGCCAGCATACCGCGGCAGCCGAGCCCGATGCCGACATGGCGCACGCCGCGCTCGTGCAGCCGCAAGGCGCCGGCGCGCAGGTCCTGCTGCCGCGGCAGCGCCAAGCCCACCAGCGCCGCGGCCTCGGCCTGGTTGCAGAAGAGTGCGTAGAGCGGCCGCCGCGCGGCGAGCAGTCGGCCGATCGTCGCGGCCTTCGGCACGGACACTGCCTCGATCGCCAGCGGCCGCCCGTGCTCGGCGGCGAAGCCGAGCAGCCAATCCAGCGTCGCAACCGACAGGTTGCTGTCGGCGACGATCAGGGCGGCGGCTCGCAGGGCCGCGGCGCTGCGGGCGACCCGTCGTGGGGTCAGGGCCGCCAGGACCTCCATCGCGGCCACGCCGACGACGAGTTCGCCGCGGCGGTCTAGGGTCGCGGTGTAGGTGCCGGTCGGCGTCGCCCGCCGGAGGACATGCCGGGTGCCGACGCCGGCGGCGGTCGTCTCGGCGAGCAGCCGGTCGCCGAAAGCGTCGCGGCCGATTGCGCTGATCAGCTCGGTCGGAACGCCGAGCCGGGCCAGGGACTCGGCGATATTGCGGGCCACGCCGCCGGCCGTGACCTGCAGGCTCCCGGGGTTGGAACTGCCGATGACTGTCGCGCCGTCGATCCGGCACTTGAGGTCCATGTTGGCACCGCCGATGACGACGACGCCCGGCGGCGACCCTGTCATCGCCGAAGCTTAACGGCTCCGACCGCTCGTGTCGAAAGAGCCGTCAGGCCGGCGGCGGCATCGGGGCTGCTTCCTCCAGCACATGCCCATCCGGAGCCTCGCCCAGATGGATGTGCAGCTTCCACTGCTGCCATTGCGCCCGGTAGGCCGGCATGTCGCCGATCCTGACGCGCGCGACGCTTCGCACCAGCGGCCGCCGCGGTTCGCTCGGCCCGCCGATGACGAAGGGAAAGCCGATGCCGACGCCCGCCCCGACGCCGGTATGGCCGCCGCTGCCCACGCCCACCCCGACCCCGACGTCCGGACCGTACCCGTATCCGCCCTGCAGGACCACGCGCTCGCGGTCAATGGCGTCCGACAGGAAGACGCGGCCATCGGGCGCCGTCAGTTCGACAAGGGTCACCGGTTGCGGGTCGGTGACTTGGATTTCCAGGGTGTCCTTCTCACTTGTGGAGAAGCCGCTTACCACCGGGTTCGTCGCCCCGGCGACAGCGGCGGGCGGCCCTGGCTCATTGGTGCAGGCGGCGGTTAGGAATGCTGAAAATAGGATTAAAATCGGGGTTTTCATGGGCCAAAACCCGGGTAATGTCGCGGAATTGAGGCGTGAACGCCCCCATTTCGGGGGATATTCCCCCGAAAACCGCTGTATTATGCCACAAGCCGACGGCTTTGGCGGGGACTCATCGCCCCTTGAAGCCCCGAGGTAAGCCGCCGCAGGAGTTCTGCCGAGCCATGGATGCCGTCCGCGATCAGCGCGCCATCGTCGACCGGCGCGACCTGACTGCCCGCCTCGACGCCATCGCGGCCGCGCGCCAGGCCGGACCGGCCGAGCGGGCGGCGGTGCTGACAGCGGTGCGGGACGCCCTCGCGGCCGGCCGCGCCGAGATCCGCGAGCGTTTCACTGTCGACAACGACGGCCGCCGCGCTGCCCGCGAGCTGGCTTTCCTCGTCGACCAGCTGCTGCGGTCGCTGCATGAATTTACCACGACGCGGGTGTTCCCCCTGGCCAATCCGTCGGCCGCCGAGCGGCTGGCGCTCGTTGCGGTCGGCGGCTATGGCCGTGGCGAGCTCGCCCCGCATTCGGACGTCGATATCCTGTTCCTGCTGCCCTACAAGCTGACGCCGCACGGCGAGCAGGTCATCGAATACCACCTCTATCTCCTGTGGGACCTCGGCCTGAAGGTCGGCCATGCCACCCGCTCGGTCGACGAGTGCATCCGGCAGGCCAAGGCCGACATGACCATCCGGACGGCACTCCTCGAATCGCGCTTCCTCACCGGCGACCAGAAGCTCTTCCAGGAGCTGCGCCAGCGCTTCGCCAAGGACGTCGTGGCCGCGACCGGCCTTGCCTTCGTCGAGGCCAAGCTCGCCGAGCGCAAAGAGCGCCACCGCCGCATGGGCAATTCCCGCTACGCCCTCGAGCCGAACATCAAGGAGGGCAAGGGCGGCCTGCGTGATCTGCACGCGCTCTTCTGGATCGCCAAGTATCTCTACAAGGTCGACGACATCGCGACGCTCGTCGACCGCCGCGTGTTCACCCAGCCGGAAGTGGCGAGCTTCGAGAAGGCCGAGGCCTTCCTGTGGAGCGTGCGCTTCCACCTCCATTACCTCGTCGGCCGGCCGGAAGAACGGCTGACGTTCGACCTGCAGCCGGAGCTGGCGCGCCGCCTCGGCTATACCGACCACGCCGGGAGTCAGGGCGTCGAACGGCTGATGAAGCACTACTTCCTCGTCGCCAAGAGCGTCGGCGACCTGACGCGCATTTTCTGCGCCGCGCTCGAGGCGGCGCAGCGCAAGCCCGGGTTCCGCCTGCCCGACTTCGGCCTGTTCCGCCAGGAGATCGAAGGTTTCCGGGTCGACGCCGGCCGTCTGGCGCTGCGCAGCGACGAGGCGTTGCAGCAGCGTCCGGTCGACATGCTCCGTATCTTCGAGGTGGCGCAGCGGAACGACCTCGACATCCATCCGGCCAGCCTGCGGCTGATCACCCAGAATCTGCGCCTCGTGGATCGCGACCTGCGCGCCGATCCCGAAGCCAACCGGCTGTTCCTGGAAATGCTGACTTCGCCGAAGGATCCGGAGTTGGCACTGCGGCGGTTGAGCGAAGCCGGGGTCTTCGGCCGTTTCGTACCGGACTTCGGCCGGGTCGTCGCGCAGATGCAGTACGACATGTACCATCACTACACGGTGGACGAGCACACGCTCTTCGCCATCGGCATCCTCTGGCGCATCGAGCAGGGCGAGTTGAAGGACGAGGTGCCGGTCGCCAGCCGCGTCGTGCACCAGGTGCTGTCGCGCCGCGTCCTCTATCTCGCGGTCATGCTGCACGACATCGCCAAGGGCCGCGGCGGCGACCATTCGGAGCTGGGCGCCGAGGTCGCGCTGAAGCTCTGCCCGCGCCTGGGTCTCACCGACGAAGAGACGGAGACCGTCGCCTGGCTGGTCCGCTACCACCTCATCATGAGCAATACCGCCCTCAAGCGCGATATCGATGATCCGCAGACCATCATCGATTTCGTCGGGCAGGTGCAGTCGTTGGAACGCCTGCGTCTCCTCCTCGTCCTCACCGTCGCCGATATCCGCGCCGTCGGTCCGAAGACCTGGAACGGCTGGAAGGCGCAGCTCCTGCGCGAGCTCTACTACCGCGCCGAGGAGCAGCTGTCCGGCGGCCTCATCACCGAGGGCCGCGAGGCGCGCGTGTCGGCCGCGACGGCGGCGCTGCGGTCGGAGCTCGCCGACTGGACCGAGTCCGATGTGGCGACGCACCTTGCGCGCGGCCATCCGTCCTACTGGCTGTCGTTCGACACCGCGACGCTGGCGCGCCATGCCCGTCTCGTCCGCAACGCCGAGGCGGCACGCCAGGAGCTGTCGATCGAGACGCGCATCGACCGCTGGCGGGCGGTCACGGAAGTCACGGTCTATACCGCCGACCGGCACGGCCTGGTCGCCCTCCTGGCGGGCGCCATCGCCGCCTGCGGCGGCAATATCGTCGACGCGCGGATCGTTACTCTCGCCAACGGCATGGCGCTCGACACGTTCTGGGTGCAGGACTCCGATGGCGGCGTCTTCGAACGTCCGGATCGGCTGGCGCGGCTCAGCGTGACGGTCGCGCAGACGCTGGCCGGCCGGCCGCTCACCGACCTTGACCGCCGGGCCTCGCCGTTGCCCAGCCGGTTCGACGTGTTCCCCGTCGTCCCGCGCGTCCTCATCGACAACAATGCGAGCGCCGCGCACACGGTGATCGAAGTCAACGGGCGCGACCGGCCGGGGCTGCTCTACCGGCTCACCAGTGCGCTCAGCGATCTCAAGTTGCAGATTTCCAGCGCCAAGATTTCCACCTTCGGCCAGCGCGCCGTCGATGCGTTCTACGTCAAGGATCAGTTCGGCCTGAAGATCGAGGCAGAACCCCGCCTGAAGGCAATCCGGGCCGAGCTCCTCGCCGCGCTCGACCGGGCCGAGGCCGCCGCCACGGGCGGCGTGCCCGCTGACCCGCCACGGAATGCTCCGGCAGCGACCGCGGCTCAATAGGACAAGCGAACCTACCAGTCGAGATCGGCGCAATAGCCCAGCTCGAGGAGCGTCTGCCCGGCGACTTCCTTGACCACGGCCTTGTCGCGCGCTCTCAGGTCGCGCTGCCAGCGGCCGATGGAGGCGGCATGCAGCGGGCGACTGACATCGCGCGAGCCCGCTTCCGTCGCCGGCAGATCATGGGGCTGCCGATCGAAGCTCAATACGGCCGCATCCCACGGCTCGCCGATGAACTGGAGCAGCCGCCGCAATGTGGGTTCGGGCCTCAGCACCAGGTCCTCGTATCGCACCTCGGCATAGACTTCGGCATAGGCGCGGCCGCGCAGCGGTTTGGCATTGGTCATCGTGGAGACCCAGAACGCCGCCGCCTTGCCGGCGTCCTGCGTGTAGGAGAGGGCATTTCCGGTCAGCGGATTGTCCCACGTCTGGGCGAGGAGCGAACAGACGACATCGCGGCCGTCGCGGACGACGTGGATCAAGGGGCTGCCCGGCAGCAGGTGATAGAGGAAGGGAAAAACATCGATGTTCTGCGGCGTCTTCTCGGCGATCCGCGACTTGCCGGACTTTCTTCGGTATGGATCGAGCAGGGCCCTGATCTGGTCGCCGAAGATCTCGGCGAGGCGCTCGTCCGAGATGTCGTAGTGCTCTTTTAGGTTGGCGCCGAAGGCCCGGTGCATCGTCGCAAAGGCCATGGCGATCAGGTGGATCGCCTTCAGCTCCGGTCCACAGACAATGTTCGGATGGCTGTCCAGCATGACGCGCAGCAGCGTCGTTCCCGATCGCGGACAGCCGCCGATGATGATAGGCGACTTCGGCATCGCGACAATGACCCCCAACCCCTCACTGTCGAGCGGCCACCATAGCAGAGTCCGAATCGGCTTGTCTGCGGCGCCCGCGAACCCACGGACTCCTTCCTAATGCGGACACAATTCTGTAGAGAGTTGGCCGCATGGCGCTGATCCGATCCATTGCCACCGTCGGCGGCTACACGATGGCCAGTCGCGTGCTTGGCTTCATCCGCGACGTCCTCATCGCCCACGCCCTCGGCGCCGGGTTCGCGGCCGAGGCCTTCTTCGTCTCGCAGCGCTATCCCAACCTGTTTCGCAGCCTGTTCGCCGAGGGCGCCTTCAATGCCGCGTTCGTGCCGCAATATGCGCGGCGCCTCGAGGGCGAGGGCCAGGCGGCGGCGCGTCGCTTCGCCGAGCAGGTCATGGCCGTCATGGCGACGGTCCTGCTGGTGTTCACGTTCGTCGCGCAGGCGGGCATGCCCTGGCTCATGTACCTGATCGCCGGCGGCTTCGCCGGCACGCCCGGGAAGTTCGCGCTCAGCGTACTGCTGACGCAGATCACCTTTCCGTATCTGCTGTTCATGTCCCTGACCGCGCTCCAGGGCGGCATCCTCAACTCCCTGCATCAGTATATGCATGCGGCGGCCGCGCCGATCCTGCTGAACGTCGTGATGATTGCGGCCCTGCTTGGCGTCGCGCCGGTCACCACGCGGCCGGCCGATGTCGCCTACGTGCTCGCCTGGGCGATGACGGTCGCCGGCGTCGGTCAGTTCCTCTGGATGGTGGCCGCCTGCCATCGTGCCGGGATGGATCTGCATCTGCCATGGCCGCGGCTGACGCCGGACGTGCGGCGGCTGTTCCGCCTGATGCTGCCCGGCATCATCGGCTCGGGAGTCATGCAGCTCAATCTGCTGATCGGCACGCAGATCGCCTCATGGCAGGAGGGCGCGATCGCATGGCTCTCCTATGCCGACCGCATCTACCAGGTGCCGCTCGCCGTCGTCGGCTCGGCGGCGGGCGTCGTGCTGTTGCCGGAGCTGTCACGGCACCTGCGGGCCAATCGCGACGAACTGGCCATGACGACATTGAACCGCGGCATCGAGTTCGTGCTTCTGCTCACGCTGCCGGCGGCAGCCGCGCTGCTCGCCATTCCGCTGCCCATCATCAGCGTGCTCTTTCAGCACGGCGCCTTCACCGCTGCGGACAGCGCGGCGACCGCGCTCGCCCTCGGCATCTACGGCGCCGGCTTGCCGGCGTTCGTGCTGGTCAAGGCGCTGACGCCGGCGTTCTACGCGCGCGAGGACACCGCGACGCCGTTCCGCTTCGCCGTCATCAGCATGATCACGAATACGGTGCTGAGCGTGGCGCTGTTCCAGTTCATCGGCTTCGCCGGCATCGTCGTCGGAACGGTGCTGGCGTCGTGGCTCAACATCGGGATGCTTTCCTGGAAGCTCCGGAGCCGCGGTCACCTGGTGATCGACGAGCGGCTGCGGTCGCGGCTCCCGCGGATCATCCTGAGCAGCGCTTCGATGGGAATCGCCGTCTGGGCGGCTGCCCGCTGGGCCGAGCCGGCATTGACGGGGTCTCTTGCCCTCAAGACCGCAGCGCTGCTGCTGCTGGTGATCGCGGGGACGGCTATCTTCGCCTGCGCCGCGCTGCTCACCGGCGCCGTCACGGTCAACGACATCCGTCAGCGGACGCGGCGCGCATAGATCGCCGGCGGCCGGCTTGCGTGGGCTGTTACAACTCCGGCGGCGGGCCGCTCTCCGCCGTGATCAGCCGGGGACTGGGAAACAGCTTGACCGTCCGTGGCGACAGCATGACGGGGCGACCGGGCAGCAGGTCCGGATTCGGATGCGTCCGATCGACCTCGACCTCGACAATCTGATCTGTGGCGACCAGCTGGAGTTCGATGCGCAGAAGCGTGCCGGCGGCAAACAGGTGGCGGATCACGGCCGGCACGCCGAGGCCGCCCTTGGCGCTGCGGATGTCGAAATCATGCGGCCGCACGAAGGCGAGGGCCGGCCCGTTGGGCAGCCCCTCGCTGCTGGCGCCGACCACATGCCCGGCGATGGAGATATGGCCGTCGATCACCTGACATTCGAAGCGGTTGGAATTGCCGATGAACTGGTAGACGAACGGCGTGGCCGGGTTGTCGTAGACATCGGTTGGCGTGCCGACCTGCTCGATGCGCCCCTCGTTCATGACCACGACCCGGTCGGCCAGCTCGAGCGCTTCCTCCTGGTCGTGCGTCACGAAGATGCTGGTCAGGCCCATTTCGTCATGCAGCTGTCGCAACCAGCGACGCAGCTCCTTGCGCACCTTGGCGTCGAGGGCGCCGAACGGCTCGTCGAGCAGCAGCAGTTCTGGCTCGACGGCAAGCGCGCGGGCGAGCGCCACGCGTTGGCGCTGGCCCCCGGACAGCTGCCCGGGGTAGCGCTCGGCCAACCGGTCGAGCTGCACGAGCCGCAGGAGCCGTGAGACCCGCTCTTCGATCGCGGCCTTGGTCGGACGCTCGCGGCGCTTCTTCACGCGCAGACCGAAGGCGACGTTGTCGAACACGGTCATGTGACGGAACAGGGCGTAGTGCTGGAACACGAGCCCGATCCGCCGGTCCCGCGCGCTGCGCTGCGAGAGATCCTGGCCCTTGAATTGCAACGTCCCGCTGTCGGCGAGTTCAAGCCCGGCGATGATCCGCAGGAGCGTCGTCTTGCCCGAGCCGGAGGGGCCGAGCAGGGCCAGGAACTCGCCGTCGCGGGCGAACAGGTCGACGTGGTCGAGGGCCGTGAAGCTGCCAAACCGCTTGGCAATATCCGTCAACTCGATTGCCATCGCGGGCTTGATCTCCTCGATATCGATGATCGGCGGACGGCGCGGCCGCTCGCGCACCGCGATTCCCCCAGGGTTGCTGCGATAATTGCTCAATTCATAGGCCATGACGAGCCTCACGATCGCGGAAGGGAACGTCCATGGGAGGGTTGATCGTCATTCTGGCGCCGTCCTCTCAGTGCCCGAGGGCCGCGAGTTCACGACTGAAACGCCATTCGAGCAGGCTCTTGCTGACCAGGGTCACGAGCGCCAGGAGCGCGAGCAGCGATGCCACCGCGAAGGCGCCCACGAAGTCGTACTCGTTGTAGAGGATCTCGACATGCAGGGGCATCGTGTTCGTCAGGCCACGGATGTGGCCGGAGACGACGGAGACGGCGCCGAACTCCCCCATGGCGCGGGCATTGCAGAGGAGCACGCCATAGAGGAGCCCCCACTTCACGTTCGGCAGGGTGACGTGCAGGAAAGTGTTCCAACCCCCCGCTCCCAACACGAGGGCGGCTTCCTCGTCCTCTGTGCCCTGCTGCTGCATCAACGGGATAAGCTCGCGGGCGACGAAGGGGAAGGTCACGAACATCGTCGCAAGCACGAGGCCCGGCACCGCGAAGATGAGCTGGATATCGTGTGCCTTGAGCCAGGGACCGAACCATCCGTGGGCGCCGTAGAGCAGGACATAGACCAGGCCCGACACCACCGGCGACACCGAGAACGGCAGATCGATGAGCGTGATGAGAATGCTCTTGCCGGCGAACTCGAACTTGCTGATTGCCCACGCCGCCGCCAGGCCGAATATCAGATTCATCGGCACGGCGATGACGGCGACCGTCAGCGTCAGGCGGACGGCCGCCAAGGCATCGGGATCGACGACCGCCGCGAGGTAGGGGCCGATGCCGTGACGCAGCGCCTCGACGAAGACCGCGATCAACGGCATCACCAGGAACAGAACGAGGAACCCGAGGCCCGCGAGCGAGACGAGCCAGCGAACCGCGGCCGGCTCGGTGATCGCATTCCTGAGGGCGGCACTGCCAGCGCTACTCTGCATGCACGATGTCCATGAGCCTTCCGGCGGCCAGATCCGGGAAGCGCAACGGTCCGGGCTGTATCGGCGTCAATCGGCCCACCGGCGACTCCACCGCTGGATCAGGTTGATGGCCAGAAGCAGGACAAAGGACGCGCCCAGCATCACCACGCCGATGGCCGCCGCGCCGGCATAGTCGAACTGCTCGAGCTTGATGACGATGAGGAGCGGCGCGATCTCCGACACCATCGGCATGTTGCCGGCGATGAAGATGATCGAGCCGTATTCGCCGATGGCGCGCGCCAGCGCCAGCGCAAAGCCGGTGAGCAGCGCCGGCAGGATCGTCGGCAGGATGACGCGCGCCATCGTCTGCAGCCGCGAGGCGCCGAGGGTGAAGGCCGCCTCCTCGACCTCGGCGTCAAGGTCTTGGATCACCGGCTGCACGGTGCGGACGATGAACGGCAGGCCGACGAAGATCAGCGCGATGACGATCCCGAACGGCTTGAATGCGACCTTGATGCCCAGCAGATCGAAGAACTGGCCGATCCAGCCGTTCGGCACGTAGAGCGTCGTCAACGCGATGCCAGCCACGGCGGTGGGCAGCGCGAAGGGCAGATCCACCAGCGCATCGATCAGGCGTTTCCCGGGAAAGCGATAGCGCACCAGCATCCAGGCGATGAGCAGCCCGAACACGGCATTGACGGAAGCGGCCAGGAACGAGGCGGCGAAGCTCAGCCGCAAAGCCGCGAGGACGCGAGGCTCCATGACGGCGTGCCAGAAACCGGCCCAGCCCAGTTCCGCCGGGCGCAGCAGCAGGCCGGCCAGCGGCAGCAGCACGATCGCGCTCAGGTAGAACAGGGTATAGCCGAGCGTCAGGCCGAATCCGGGCAGCACGCTCGGCCGTTTCAAGGACAGCTGCGGCAAGGCGATCGATTGGGTCGACATGCGGCGGGCCCGCCTACCGAGTCAGCGCCGCCGCGGCCGCGACGATCGGTGCGCAAGCGACAGAAGTCAAATGCCGACCACGCATGTATGGCTCTCGAATTGGTTCTCGCATCGCTGTTCGAGGCTGAACGAGGGCGTCGGACGATGCCGGCGCGCCGGTATCCGTCCCATCGTCGATCAGAAGACGATCAGATCAGGAGCGGCGAGCATCGATGGCGGACAGTGTCAGCGGCATGATCGGGGTCTCCTCTCGTCGCTGCACCCAAAACGAAACCCGCGCAGCGTCGCCGGGCGGGTTGCCTCGCTTTAGCTGCATTTGTTGTGCGCCCGCAAGCTGTCGATCAAATCGGCGCAGAGCCCACGGCTACCAAAATCCGCCGCCTCTCGTCAACGGGCTTTTTTCGGGCAGGCGCCGTCGCGCCGGTTGAGCCGTGGTCGCGAATCCTAACGCAATCAAGCGCTTGCGATCGTCGAATCGCTCCGGCGAGGGCATTGACCGGGCCGGACGATCCGGCGATAAAAGCGCGGCTGCGCGGGGGCCCATACTCCGCGTCCACCATCTGCCCGAGGGGTCCACACCTTCCATGAAACCGCCGGCCAATCGCATTTTCTCGGGCGTTCAGCCCACCAAGAACCTCCATCTCGGCAACTATCTCGGCGCCATCCGCAACTGGGTCCGGTTGCAGGACAGGTTCGACTGCATCTATTGCATCGTCGATCAGCACGCCATCACGACCTGGCAGGATCCGAAGGAGCTGCGTGACCAGACGCGCGAGATCGCCGCCGGGTTCCTCGCGGCCGGCATCGACGCCCGCAAGCACATCGTCTTCAACCAGAGCCAGGTACCGGCGCATTCGCAGCTTGCCTGGGTGTTCAATTGCGTGTCCCGCATGGGCTGGCTCAACCGCATGACGCAGTTCAAGGAGAAGGCCGGCAAGGACCGCGAGAATGTTTCCGTAGGGCTCTACGTCTATCCGAACCTGATGGCGGCCGACATCCTCGCTTACAAGGCTACGCACGTGCCCGTGGGCGAGGACCAGAAGCAGCACCTCGAACTGGCGCGCGACATCGCGCAGAAATTCAATACCGACTTCGGCGTCGATTTCTTCCCGCTGCCGGAACCGCAGATCTTCGGCGCCGCAACCCGCGTCATGTCGCTGCGCGACGGCGCCAAGAAAATGAGCAAGTCGGACGCTTCGGACTACAGCCGCATCAACATGACCGATGATGCCGACACGGTTGCGCTCAAGATCCGCAAGGCGAAGACCGACCCGCACCCCCTGCCCGGTCCGGAGGCGCTGGCGGCGGATGGCCGCCTCGATCCCAGGACCGAGGCCGAGCGGCCTGAGGCCTGCAACCTTCTGGGTATTTATGCCGCGCTCGCCGACAAGCCGCTCAAGGACGTGCTCGCCGAATTCGCCGGCCGCGAGTTTTCCTTCTTCAAGCAGGTGCTGACCGATCTTGCCGTCGCCACAGTCGGACAGATCGGCAACGAGATGCGCCGCCTGATGGGCGATCGCGCCGAGATCGATGCGGTCCTGCACGACGGTGCGGCTCGCGCCCGGGCGATCGCCGACCCGATCATGCGCGAGGTCGAGGATATCGTCGGGTTCCTGCGCCCATAGGCCTCGAGTCCGTGCCGGGCGGCCTTGCGGTTGAGGTGCCGCGCCATCACCTAGGATGCTAGGCTGCGGCGTCCGGCTGACGGCAAGAAACGAGTCCCGCGCCGCCGCTGTCGAAGGTACCCAAATGGGCGACGACATCCTGCTCGAGGAGCGACCGCGGCGCTGGCTGCGCTGGCCCGGCTTCTTGCGCGGTCGCGGCGGCCGGCGCGCCGGATTGATCGTTCTCGCCGGCATCCTCGTCCTGTTCATGCTCTACTATCCGGTCGGCGCCTTGTTCGTGAACCGGATCGACGACGACCCGAACTTCGGCCCGGGCGACGTCGCGCCGCAGGCCAGCCGTGCGGTCGCCGTCGCGGCTGCCCTGATCGACCGGGAGGTGCGCCAGCACGCGTGGCCGGCCAACGATCCCTGGTTCCTGCCGGGCGCCTTTCTCGACAACATGCCGAACTATCAGCAGGGCATCATCGCCGCGCTGAGCCGGTTCGCGGTCGAGATGACCGACCAGATCGGCCGCTCGCGGGGCTCGAGCCGTGCTGATCCCGATCTCGAGAAGGCCGGCGGGCTGCTCAAATATCCGGGCAACGTTTGGATCTGGGACCCATCGGTATCGTGGCTGCCGACCGCGAGTTCGGTGAAGCAGTATCTGAGCGCCCGCGATGCCCTCCTTGCCTACAACAACCGGCTTGGAACGGGGAACGCCGTCTTCGAGCGGCGGGCGGACAACCTGCTGGGCCTTCTCAACCGCATTGCCGCCGATCTCGGATCCGCATCCGCCGTGATCGAGCAGCGCATCGAGACAAGCGCCGGCGGGCTCATCGACACGCAGGCCGACGACATCTTCTACAACACCAAGGGCCGCCTCTACGCCTACGCCGTCGTGCTGCGCGAACTCGGCACCGATTTCGACATCGTGCTCAAGGAAAAAGACGCCGAGGCGGTGTGGAAGCAGATGCTCGAAAGCCTGTTTCGCGCCGCCGAGATGCGGCCCTGGGTCGTCGTGAACGGCACGCCGGACGGCCAGTTCCTGCCGAACCACCTGGCCGGCCAGGGCTTCCTCCTGCTGCGCGCCCGCACGCAATTGCGCGAGATCACGGACATCCTCGTGAAATAGGCGTCGGCTGCCGGCCGACCTTTCATCCGGCGAGCCTGCCGTGTAAGGTAGCCCGGTCATCGGCGCGACGCATCGGCGCGGGCGCCGCCAATGAGAAGCGCGCGCGAGCCGCCCATGAGTCGTCCCCGCTAGAATCTCGGCCATGCAGATCTACCTCCCGATCGCCGAGATCTCCCTGAACGTCTTCCTGCTGCTCGGTATCGGCGGTGCCGTCGGCTTTCTCTCCGGCATGTTCGGCGTGGGCGGCGG
>JBKOWC010000042.1:0-6295 GCA_046724215.1 Pseudomonadota bacterium
CGCCGAGGTCGGCCGCCTCACCGACACCGGCCACCTGATCCTGAAGATGGGCGGCAAGGTCGTGGCCGACCTGCCGGTCCAGCCCCTGGTGGACAAGGCTCCGGTCTATGAGCGGCCCTGGACGCCGACGCCCGCACGCCCCGACCTCGACCCCGCGTCCCTGCCCGCCGCCAAGAACCCGCTGGCCGACCTCGACAGGCTCATGGCCTGCCCTGACCTCGCCAGCAAGCGCTGGGTCTGGGAGCAGTACGACCACCTGATCATGGGCCGCACGATTCAGCGCCCCGGCGGCGACGCCGCCGTGGTGCGCCTGCCCGATTCAAACCGCGCCCTCGCCATCACCACCGATTGCACGCCCCGCTACTGCCTCGCCGATCCCAAGCGCGGCGGCGCCCAGGCCGTGGCCGAGAGCTGGCGCAACCTCACGGCCGTCGGCGCCAAGCCGCTCGCCCTCACCGACAACATGAACTTCGGTAATCCCGAGCGCCCGGAGATCATGGGCCAGTTCGCCGGCTGCATCGAAGGCATGCGCGAGGCCTGCTTGGCGCTCGACTACCCCGTCATCTCCGGCAACGTCTCGCTCTACAACGAGACCAACGGCAAGGGCATCCTGCCCACCCCCGTCATCGGCGGCGTCGGCCTGATCGAGGACGTCGAGAAGTCGGTGTCGATCGCCTTCAAGTCCGCCGGCGAAACCATCATCCTCATCGGCGAGACCTCAGGCCATCTCGGCAGTTCCCTCTACCTGCGCGAGATCCACGGCCGCGAAGACGGCCCGCCGCCGCCGGTCGACCTCAAGGCCGAGCGCCGCAACGGCGACCTCATCCGCAAGCTGATCGGTCGCGGCTGGCTTACCGCCTGCCACGACCTCTCCGATGGCGGGCTGCTGGTGGCGCTCGCGGAGATGGCGATGGCCGGCAACCTCGGCGCCGGCATCAACCCCACGGTAGCGGTCGAGATACCATTCGATGCCTGGCTGTTCGGCGAAGACCAGGCACGCTACCTCGTCACCGTCACCCGCGCCTTCGTCGAACCGCTCCTGCAGGAGGCCAAGAGCGTACGCGTGCCCGCCCAGGCCATCGGCCAGACCGGCGGCAGCGCGTTGACACTCCTCGACGCTGGGGCCATATCCGTGGCACGGCTGCGGGAAGCCAACGAACGCTGGCTGCCGGACTATATGACGGCTTAGACAGGCGGCGGGAGACGTTAACGATGGCGATGGACGCGGCGGAGATCGAGCGGCTGATCAAGGAAGCCCTGCCGGGCGCGCTCGTCACCATCGAGGATCTGCGCGGCGACGGCGACCACTACGCCGCCCATGTCACCGCCCAGCAGTTCGCCGGCAAGAATCGCGTGCAGCAGCACCAGATGGTCTACCAGGCGCTGCGCGGCAAGATGGGCGATCAGCTGCACGCCCTCGCCCTGCAGACGGCAATCCCGAAATAGGACAGACGGAGAAGGACGTAACCATGAGCACCACCTTGGCCAACCCGGTCACCGATCGCATCAAGCAGGACGTCGCCGAAAACGACGTCGTGCTCTACATGAAGGGCACGCCCGTGTTCCCGCAATGCGGCTTCTCGGCCGCGGTCGTGCAGGTGCTGACCCAGCTCGGCGTCAAGTTCAAGGGCATCGACGTGCTGACCGACCCGTCCCTGCGCCAGGGCATCAAGGACTTCTCGCAGTGGCCGACGATCCCGCAGCTCTACGTCAAGGGCGAGTTCGTCGGCGGCTGCGACATCGTCCGCGAGATGTACGATTCCGGCGAGCTGCGCGACCTCCTGCACAGCAAGGGCATCTACACCAAGGCCGCCTGACCGGCCGTTTCCGCCCCTGCGAGGATTGGCGTCGCCGCTTGAATAAGGCGGCGATTGCCACAATTTGGTCGCAGGAAATCCACATTCACCCCACAGCCGAATAGCGATAACTGAGTCGTCGCAGTCGACGACGAGAGCCGCGGTTGGGCCGCCGTGGCAGGGGTCCGCGCGTCCGGTGGCGACAAGACAGCCGCAAAGTCCGCCCTGGAGCGAAGGATGCCGATCGCACTGCCGCACCTCCCCTACCCGCTCGACGCTCTCGCGCCGTATCTCTCGCCGGCAGCGCTCGCGATCCATCACGGGAAGCACCACAAGGGCTATGTCGACAAGACGAACATCCTGATCGCCAACACCAGGATGTGGGACTGGTCCCTGGAAGAGCTCGTCGCCACCGGCGTCTGGGATTCCGGGCGAAGCGCGTTGTTCAACAACGCGGCGCAGGCCTGGAACCATTCGTTCTTCTGGCAGTCGATGCGGCCGCACGGCGGCGGCGTTCCGCGCGGCCCGATCGCCGACCGGATCGCGACCAGCTTCAAGCGCTTCGAGACCTTCGTCGACGCGTTCAAGGCGGCGGCCTTCAACCCGTTCGGCAACGGCTGGGCCTGGCTGGTGCTCGACGATGGCAGGCTGCGGGTCACGACGACGGCCAACGCCGACACGCCGATCGCGCACGGTCAGGTCCCGCTTCTCGCCGTCGACGTGTGGGAGCATGCCTACTATCTCGACTACCAGAACCGCCGGTCCGACTACGTCGCGACCTTCCTCGACAAGCTCGTGAACTGGGATTTCGCCAACCAGAATCTGGAGCAGGCGATCCGCCGGAGCGCCGCCGCCGAATAGCGCGGGCCGGCGCAGTGACCGGTGTCACTGCCGCGACAGACGGGTGCTTCCCACATTATCCTCCGCCGAGCGGAGGATGCGGCAATGGCGCAGCGGATTCTGGAGAGCAACGGCAGCTTCGGTCCCCCGGAACTCGGCTATCTGATCCTCGGCGCCGGCGCCGAATGGTACGCCAAGTGGTATCCGGGCGAACCGCCCAAGCGCGGCTACAAGATTCACGTCAGCGCCCGGCTCGCCGATGCCGAGGAGGTCGCGCGCAGCGTGCTGTGGCAGTTGCGTCACCTGCGGGTGCATCACAAGGTCGTCCGCGATCTCGGGCGTTATGAGCGGCTGTTGGATGGCGAGCAGCGCGGCAAGTTCATCACCATCTACCTGCCCGATGTGGCGCGACGCGATGACGTCGTCGTCGCCATCGATCCCGAACTGGGCTGGCTTGGGCTGCGGCCCGGTCCGCACCCCACCGCGCCGATGAGCGGCCGGCGTGTCCCGGAGGAGCCGCTGGGACAGAGCGGCCTCTTGTTTGGACGCGCCTATGACGACAGCAGCCCGGATTAGCTAGTTCCAGGCGTAGGCCGCCATGCTGAGGCTGCCGTGGGCAAAGCTGCGGTGCAGGGCGTGCCCCGGCCCTTCGCCCCCGGCGCCCAGGGCGACGAAGAGCGGCATGAAGTGCTCGGCGCGCGGATGCGCCATGCGCCCGTCGAGCCGCGTTTCGCGATAACCGGCCAGGCCTGCCACATCGCCGGCCGCAACGCGCTCCGCCGTCCACTCGTCGAACGACTCGGCCCATGCCGCCGGCCGCTCGCGATCCACCTGGAACTGCCGCAGATTGTGCACCGCGCCGCCGCTGCACAAGACGAGGACGTCCTCGTCGCGCAGCGGCGCCAGCGCGCGTCCGAGCGCCACATGCTGCGCCGGCTCGAGGCTCGACAGGATCGACAGCTGGGTGACCGGAATGTCCGCGTTGGGATACATCAGCAACAGCGGATTCCACGCTCCGTGGTCCAGACCGCGGCTGCCGTCCACGGTGCAGCGTCCGCCGCTCGCTCGGATCAGCGCTGCCGCGCGCTGGGCGAGATCGGGGGCGCCCGGTGCGGCATACCGAAGCTGGTAGAGCTCGTCGGGGAATCCATAGAAGTCGTGGATCGTCTCCGGCCGCGCTGCCGCGCTTACGCTCGGTTCCTCCGCCTCCCAGTGCGCGGAAACACAGAGGATCGCGCGCGGCCGTCGAAGCGTCTCGCCAAGCCCGGCGATGAACTGGCGGGCCGGGATGTCCTCGAACACCAGCATCGGCGAGCCGTGCGAGATGAAGACGGCCGGGAGCCTCTCAGCCGATGCAGCCATGGATCACACAAGGGGTGGCCTCACGAAGCGGTGGGTATGTGAGGAGGCGGTATGCCCTGTAAAGTAGGCACGTTCGGGTAACCGGCCGCGCGATGCCGGCCCTTTGCGAGCCGGCATCGATCGGCCTCAAGAGGGGTTCAGAACTTCTCGGAGAACTGCTTGGCGAGCGCGTCGACCAACGCATCGGCGATGACGTAGATGTGGCCGCGCATCTCCGACCAGGTCTTCGCCTCCGCCTCGTAGTGCTTGGCCTGGACGTCCTGGATTTCCTGGATGTGATGGCCGCCATGGGCGGTCAGGAGCTGCATCAGCGTATCCTTCGGCAGGTTGGGGTTGGCGCCGCTGAGGAAATCCGCGATCTGCCCGGCATTGGCCATCAGCGCGTCGGTCGCGGCGGCTTCCGCTTTCGCGTCTTTCTTCACGCTGGCCGCGAGATAATCCTTGATGGCGCCATAGTGTGCGGCCAAGAGGCCGAAGAGCTTGTCCGCGGCCGGCTTGCCGTAGAAGGGCTCGATCGCCCCGGCGATCTCCTTGGCGTTGGCGACGACTTCGGTTTCCGCCGCCTTCGCGGCACTCGAGTTCTTGGCGAATGTCTCAAAGACCACGTTTCTGACCCAGAAGATGTGGCCGACCCAGAGGTCCCGCAGCACTGCCTTGGTCTCGGCGACCTTCTGCTCGGATGGCGTCGCGACGGCAACCTGGGCGGGGCCGTTCGCAGCCGCGGTCGCCGGCGCACCCAAGACCAGGGCGCCCAGCAATACGAGCGGCAGGATGGTGGATCGATATCGTTCATTCATGGCGTACCTCCATCGGGTTGACGGCCATGAGTGATTCCACATATAAACTAGATATACAAGTATTTTATGTTGTAACTGGCGAAAAGGCGAATATCGTCGCTCGCAGCGGACGCTGTCTCTATCATGCCTGGACGTGAGTCCGGCGGAGTCGAACCATGCTGGAAACCATCGGCGAGCGGCAGCGCGACCTGCTGACTCTCCTGCTGAACGAGAAGGCGGGCTTGACCGTCGATGGCCTGTCGGCGCGGCTGCAGATCTCCCGCAACGCCGTCCGCCAGCACTTGACGGCGCTCGAGCGCGACCGTCTGGTCCAGCGCGGCGACACGCAGCCGTCAGGCGGCCGGCCCGAGCAGCTCTACCGGCTCACCGAGGCCGGGGCCGAGCTCTTCCCGCGCCGCTACTCCTGGTTCGCCGAGCTGCTGATTGCGCGCATGGCCGACGAGATCGGCAGCGAGGGCGTGCGCGCCAAGCTCGCCGCCATGGGACGCGAGGTCGGCGGGCGCCTGCGGGCCGAGCTGCCACCGGACGCTGACCTCAGCCAGCGAACTCGCGCCGCCGCCGCTGCCATGCAGGATCTGGGTTACGAGGCGCGCGTCGGCGCGGCGCCCGAGGGCACGACGATCGAGGCGAGCAATTGCGTCTTCCATCGCCTGGCGGCGAAGCTGCCGGAGGTCTGCCATTTCGATCTCGGCCTGCTCGGCGCCTTCGCCGATGCCAAGGTCGATCACCAGGAATGCATGGTGCGCGGCGGCAATGTCTGCCGCTTCCGCCTCGCGGCAAACGCCCGCCAGAAGAAGGCGCCTTAGCCGCTCCCGAAAAGCAAGAGGCCGGCCCCGAAGGAGCCGGCCCTTGGCGCTGGCGCGGCCAGCGGCGGATCAGTGCGAATAATATTCGACGACGCGGTTGGGCTCCATCTGCACCGCATAGGGCACGTCGGCCAGCTGCGGCGCGCGCAGGAACGTCGCCTTCATCGTCTTGTGGTCGACGTTGAGGTAGTCGGGCACGTCGCGTTCGCCGGAACCCGTGGCCTCCAGGATGAGGGCCATCTCGCGCGACTTCTCCTTCACCTCGATCACGTCGTTGTCCTTGACCTGGAACGAGGCGATGTTGACGCGGCGCCCGTTGACCTTGAAGTGCCCATGGTTCACGAGCTGGCGGGCGGCGAAGATGGTGGGCGCGAACTTGGCGCGATAGACGATGGCGTCGAGCCGGCGCTCCAGCAGCGCCACCAGGTTCTCGCCGGTGTCGCCCTTGCGGCGCGAGGCCTCCTCGTAGAGGCGGCGGAACTGGCGCTCGCCGATGTTGCCGTAGTAGCCCTTCAGGCGCTGCTTGGCGATCAGCTGCAGGCCGTATTCCGAAGGCTTCTTGCGCCGCTGGCCGTGCTGGCCGGGGCCGTATTCGCGCTTGTTGATCGGGCTCTTGCCGCGGCCCCAGAGATTGACGCCGAGGCGGCGGTCGATCTTGTACTTCGACTCCTGTCGCTTGGACATGTCGATTCCT
>JBKOWC010000231.1:0-9907 GCA_046724215.1 Pseudomonadota bacterium
CTCGACCTCCGCGTCTGGCCGGAACTCGGCGACGCCGCGCAGATCCGCATGGCGGCGTTCGACTACAACCTCGTGCCGCCCGGGATCTTCGCCGGCATGCCGAATCTCGGCTGCATCGTCTTCCTCGGACACGGCGCCAACGATTTCCTGCAGCGGCCGGACCTGCCCAAGGGCGTGCCGGTGATGCGGCTGAAGGATCCCGGCATCATCGCCTACATGACGGAATACGTCCTGCTCTACATCCTGAGCCACCGGCGCTTTCAGGCGACCTATCGCCGGTATCAGGCCGAGCGCCGCTGGCACGAGCACATTCCACCGTTCCCGAGCGACGTGCGCATCGCCGTTCTCGGCCTGGGGTCGATCGGCCAGCGCTTTGCCGAGGTCTTCGTCAATCTCGGCTATAAGGTGAACGGCTGGTCGCGCGGGCCGCACGAGCTGCCGGGGATCGACGGCTACCACGGACGCGACCAGCTCACCGCTTGCATCGCCCCGTGCGATTATGTGGTGTGCATCCTGCCGGAGACGGCGGAGACCCGCGACATCATCGATGCCCGGACGATCGCGTCGATGAAGCGCGGCGCCTATTTCATCAATGTCGGCCGCGGCCGTCTGGTGGTTGAGGAGGATCTGCTGGCGGCCTTGGATTCGGGCCAGCTCTCCGGCGCCGCGCTCGACGTGTTCCGCACGGAGCCGCTGCCGGTCGACAGCCGGCTGTGGACGCATCCGAACGTGGTGGTGACGCCGCACGCCTCGGGCGGCGCGCCGCAGGGTTCGCTCAGCCACATCGCCGAAAACTACCGCCGGCTGCTCGGCGGGCGGCCGCTCATCAACATCGCCCATCCCGCGCGCGGGTACTGACGGTTCTCGAGACCCCGCAGCGGCGGCCTCGTCGCCCTGAGGACCCTCCTCCGGGAGGAGAACCGAAAGGATCCACTAAAGAATCAACGCCCGAGAGCGGATATCGAGCACGGCGATATGGCGTTGACACGACTTCGCCACATTCTCGGGGTTCCGATCAGCGTCTTGGGGCCCCATGACTGACCCATGGGCGACCACGAACTGTCCGTTCGTCTCGATGTTCCTGGGGAGTGGCGCGTCCTCGACGGCTCCGGGCACCTGCTGACGCGTTCGCTGACCCTGCGGCACGCGATCCGGCAGGTCCGCATGATCATGTCGGGCGGAATGCTGCCGATGTCGTTGGTGCGCGGGTCCGGGCGACCCGTGGTCGTTCCCACGGACCAGCTCTATCGCATGTACGCGCGCGTCCTGGAGAACGATCACCTTGCCCTCGCCAAGACGCACTTCGCCCGGGGCGAAAATGTCGTTGCCCGGCAGCGGCGCGTGATCGAGCGCCTGCGGTCAGGCGGCCACGACACGACCGAGGCCGAGCGCTTTCTCAATCTCTTGTCACAGGCCCTCCAGGTCATGCGACGACACCTGCGGAGCATCGAATCCGAGGCCGCATCCCGCGACGAACAATGAGCGGACGAGCCGAGAGCAGTGTAAACCTGCAGGCTTGTTCTGTGGCATTCGTGTGGCATGTGCAACTCCCCCGCTTCGTGCGACGGCACGGGGATACCGTGCGCTTTGCGGGCGCTCCCACAGCGCTCTGCATGCTGAAAAAATCGCATCCTGCGGTCTCGCCGCGAAGCCCGCTTCCGGCGGGCACGCCAGAGGGAGGACGTCACCATGCCTCTGAGCTGGGCAGCCGCCTGTTCAGTTTGCGCCCGGCCGCGGAGGGCGCGGAAGCCGAATGTTTCGATTGCGGCACGGTCATTCCGAATGCCGTCCTACGCGGCGCGAATCCCGAGGCATTCATCCTGCCGGCTGCTTCCATGAGTCCGGTGAGCGCTAGCGAAACCGTTCGAACCGGCACCCCCGCCATCTGATAGGTGAGCCGCGCTGTTTAGTCCGGGGATGCCGCGCCTCGTCGCAGAGAGCGCGCCCATGCCGATCTATCGGTTCCGGATTCTCGGCAGATTCGATCGTGTCGTCGCCGGCCAGTACCAGCACTGCGAGGATGACGATGCGGCCCGCGAGCACGCCAACGTTCTCGCATCACGAACCGGGAATTCGAACATCGAAATATGGAGCGACCAGCGTCAGGTCGCTCGCGAATGTCCCGGTCCGTTGCCCGACGCGCCGCGGCCGCCTTCCGGAGATCGCCGACGGCAGCGACGGCGCCGTGCAGCATAGTTGGCGCCCCGCGCAGCGTCGTGGTGACGCTCCGATCCCCGCGCGCGGGCTATCGAGCGGGCGCGGAGCCGCCCGGCAGGTGAATGAAGGAAACGATGCCTCCAAGTTGGACTTTGGTCCAATGTGCCGGCGATCGCGTCTGCGGTAGTCTTTTGCTTGGGCCGCGAGCAGGCGCTTCAGCTCCTCAACCTGGCGCCTCGGTCAGCGGCTCATGGTCACGACGACCGGGCGCCTGGCCGGTACCCCCTTGCCGGCCGGGCGTTCCCGGGCCGGTCGGCACCGTCGCGCACACTATCGGGCGTTGCCGGGGCAGCGGCTGAGGAAGGCGTTGCGGCTGTCGCGGCCGGGCTCGACGGCGGTCGAGAAGCAATCGAGGTGGCGCTCGAGGAGCGGGTCGCGGCCGGGACCGATGGCGCCGCGCTTCAACTCACGCGAGTCGGTTCCGATCGGACCGGACGGCGAGATGTCGCCGCGCGGGGTGATGGTCGTCAGGTGGGTCGAGGCCGTCTCGCCCAGGGTGTTGTAGGTCGGCGCATAGAGCGAACCGGGCGATGGCGTATCCAGCCCTCCTGCACTCGCAGAAAAGGCAAACAACGGCGCCAACAGGACTCCCAAAGCAATCATCTTTCGGTACATGGCGGTTCGCCTCGATTCATTCGCAGCATCGAACGCACTTTCCTAATGCCTAGATAGGTGGCTTCGCCCGGCGTCGGCAGCAAGGCGGCTTTGCGCAAATGTCGCGGGTGCCAAGGTTGCCGCCGCAACCGGCCGTGTTAAGCTTTGCCGATCAACGACTTGGTCGGCATCCCCCGGGAGGCGTCATGAGCAAGGTCATCGGCGGTCTCATCCAGATGGGTCTCAAGGGCAATACCGGTATGGAGCCGGAGGAGATCAGGGACCTCATGCTCAAGGCGCACCTGCCGCTGGTCGAGAAGGCCGCCAAGCAAGGGGTGCAGGTGCTGTGCTTCCAGGAGGTGTTCACCCAGCCCTATTTCTGTCCGAGCCAGGACCGCAAGTGGTATCGCGCCACCGAACGCATCCCCGACGGGCCGACCGTCCAGCAGATGCAGAAGCTGGCGAAGAAGCACGGCATGGTCATCGTGGTGCCGATCTACGAAGAGGAGATGACCGGCGTCTACTACAACACGGCCGCCGTGATCGACGCCGACGGAAAATTCCTCGGCAAGTTCCGCAAGGTCCACATCCCGCAGGTCGCCGGCTTCTACGAGAAGTTCTTCTTCAAGCCCGGCAACCTCGGCTATCCCGTCTTCGAGACGCAGTTCTGCAGGCTCGGCGTCTACATCTGCTACGACCGCCATTTTCCCGAGGGCTGGCGGGCGCTCGCCCTCAACGGCGCCGAGGTGATCGTGAACCCCTCCGCCACCGTGGCGGGCCTCAGCCAGTACCTATGGAACCTGGAGCAGCCGGCCGCGGCCGTCGCCAACGGTGTCTATATCGGCGCCGTCAACCGCGTCGGCAGCGAGGCGCCCTGGAACATCGGCAAGTTCTACGGCTCCAGCTACTTCGTCAATCCGCGCGGCCAGATCCTGAAGCAGGGAACCGACGACAAGGATGAGCTGATCGTCGCCGAACTCGACCTCGACATGGTGCGCGAGGTGCGCGACCTCTGGCAGTTCTTCCGCGACCGCCGGCCGGAGACCTACGGCGACCTCACGAGCGCGGCACACTGAGCCGGCAAAGTCGGTGCAGCCTACAGCCGTTCCACGCGGTCGGGGTCGCGGCCGAGAGACGTCCGGCAGAAGTCCGTCGCGGCCTGCTCGCTGGCCTCGAGCGACGGGTGCGGTCCGCCCATCTGAAGGCGAGCGCCGTCGCGCCAGACGGACCAGCGAAAATCCGTCGACTTGTCGAGGTTGACCCAGCGTTCGATGACGATCTCGATGCGTCCGCCCATGTCTTCTCACGCGCTGTCGGCCGCGCGACGCGGCGCCATTATTGACCCCGCCGGCCGGATGGCAAGGCGCTTCTAGAGCGGTCTCCGAAGCGGTGGAATCAGCTGCCTCGATCCTCGCGTGTGAAGACTCCATTGATTCCCCCGCGAAAGCGGGGGTCAAGGGGGCACGGCACGTCGCTTGCCCTGGGCCCCCGCTTTCGCGGGGGAATCAAGCCAGAGGAAACCTTGGTTCCAGCAAATCGGGACACGCGCTAGGCGTCGAACGCCAGGCTCGGGTAGAGCGTCTGCAGCCGCCGGTAGGTCTCGCGGAAGACAGCATAGGCGCGATCATAGGTCGCAATGCGGACGCGGTCGGGCGCGAAGATCTCGCCCGGCTCGACGTAGCGGGCGATGCCCTGCCAGTCCTTGAAGACGCCGACTCCGACTCCCGCAACATAGGCGGCGCCGAGACAGGACCCCGGATGCCGGCGCAGGCGCTGCACCGGACGATTGAGCACGTCGGCGCAGATCTGCAGCCAGAGGTCGCTGGCGGCGCCGCCGTCGCAGGCGATGATGCGACGGATGTCGGCGCCACGCTCGCCGAAGACATCGACGTGGTGCCGGAAGCCGAACGCCACGCCTTCGAGCGCCGCCCGCCAGACATGCGCGAGGCGGTGATGCAGGCCGAGGCCGATCAGCGTGCCACGCGCGTGCGGATCGTGCAGGGGCGTCTTCTCGCCGAGCACATAGGGCAGCATCACCAGCCCGTCGGACCCGGGCGGCATGGCGGCGGCGAGCCGATCGAGCCAGGCATGCATCGACAGGCCGGCAGCGCCGGCGCGCCCGGCCTCGCCGGCCGCCCACTCGCGCACGATCCAGTTGAGCAGGCTGCCGCTCGCCGCCATGCAGCCGTTGCTGAACCACAGCCCGGGCACGATGTGATGGTCAATGAAGAGGCGGGGGTCGGTCAGGGGCCGATCGGTCGAGAGCAGGATGTCGCCGGCGCCGCCGAACTTGAGCACGAGATCGCCCTCGGCCACGGCGCCCGCCACATAGGCCGAGGCGACGTGATCGGCGCAGCCGGCGACGACCGGCGTGCCGGCGGCGAGCCCCGTCGCCGCCGCGGCTCCCGCGGAGACCGCGCCGATCACCGCATGCGACGCGCGGATCGGCGGCAGCCGGTCCATGGCAATGCCGGCCAGCGCCACGAGCGCCGGATCGAACGCTCCGGTGCCGATGTCGGCGAGACCCGACTCCAACGCCCAGTTCTGCTCGACGGAGCGGGCGCCGGTCAGCCGCCAGGCGATGAAGTCGTAGGAGCCGAAGACCGTGGCGATGCGGGCGAAGACATGCGGTTCATGCCGCTCGAGCCAGCGCAGTTTCGTGGCCACGACCTGCTGGTTGATGCTGCCGCCGGTGCGTCGGAAGAACTCGTTGCCGTCGATCGCGCGCTTCATCGCCTCGATCTCGTCGATGGCGCGCGCGTCGTTCTGCTGGATGCTCCGCCGCAGTACCCTGCCCGCCGCATCGAGCAGCACGAGGGCCGGCACCATGCCGGTGACGCCCACGCCGGCGATCGACGCCGGCGCGACGCCGGACGCCGCGAGCAGGTCGCGCGTGACGGCGCCGACGTTGGCCCACCACTGCTCGGGATCCTCCTCGGCCCAGTTCGGATGATCGGAATGGAGCGTCGCGGGGCGCGATGCCATCGCCAGCGTCCCGCCCGCTTCGTCGATCAGGATGCCGATCGTCGAGGTCGTGCCGATGTCGAGTCCGAGCAGGACGGGCATCGGCTCAGCGCAGCTTGCGCACGACGTCCATGAAGCGTTTCACGCGGTCGCCGTCGACCGGGTTCCAGGTGTTGCCGCCGACCTTGAAGTGCGTGCCGATGACGCAGCCGTCGGCCACGCGCAGGATGGCCGCGACATTGTCGATGTTGACGCCGGTGTTGGCGAACACCGGCGTGCCCTTGACGGCATCCTTCACGCGCTTGAGGTCGGCGTTGTCGACGGGCTCGCCGGTCATCGGTCCGGAGACGCAGATGATGTCGGCGAGCGACGAAAACACCGCGCTCGTCGCCCGTTTCTCGATCGGGCGCGTGTCGAGCGGGGCCGCGAACTCGGCGTTGATGTTGAACAGCAGCTTCATGTCGTCGCGACCGAGGTCGTGGCGCAGCCGCAGCGCGCCGGCACAGTCGGGCGCCCAGACGCCCATGTCCGCGGCGTAGACCCCGGTGAAGATCTCGCGCGCGAAGCGCGCGCCCGTGGCGGCGCCGAGCGCCACCGTCGCCACCGGGTCCCAGAGGTAGTTGACGCCGAAGGGCACCGTGATCTGGCTCTTGAGGATGCCGATCGCAGCCGCCATCGCCGCCAGGCTCTGAGGCGTCGCCTTCAGCACGTACGGCCGGTCGCCCTCGTTGCCGAACATGATGGCGTCGACGCCGCCGGCCTGGAGTTTCGCGATGTCGGCGGCCACCGCATCGATCACCGCGTTCATGCCGCGCCGCGCATCGTAGCCCGGCGATCCCGGCAGCGGCGGGAAATGCGCCATCGCGACGATCGGCTTGTCGGCGCCGAAGGTGTCTTTGAGCATGGAGGAGGCTCTCAACGGACAATCGGGCACGTACCGTCCGCGCCGCGACAACGGCTGTCAAGCCGTCAGCGCGGCGGCCAGTGTCTCAGTTTGAAATTCGATGCGAGATAACGAACGCCAAGAGCACGCCTGCGAGGATCAAAATTGCTCCGCCGAAACGTATATCAAACACATGGTTTCCCGGGCTGATTGAGCAACGAAAGGAAAATGACCATCTGTAAAAAGCTCCATAGGCAGGATGCCATCTCTGGGTCCTGGCGAGCCATTTGTCCTCGGAACGTCGTCTGGACTCATAGATTTTGTGGGCCAATAGAATGCGGATTATCCCCGCGACCACCAGAAACGCTGCGAACAGATATACAAAAATCAGGGGCACTTCCTGCGAGTCGTTCATGACGCTGCGCCGATGTTGATATCGCTTGGGATTATGCCAAGGGGACCGAAAGGCGAGAAGCGCCCAGCTGACGTGATCGGCGTGGCCGTCAAGTCATGTCGCCTGCTATGGCCGCTGGCGTGTCCGACCGGCTCTGGTCGATGACCGATATCGTCACGATGATTGACGCGACTGCCCCAAATCCGGGACCGCGCAGCCCTTATCGGAAGCACGAAAATTCAATCTGAGACAGTGCCGCTCGGCGCGAGTTGCGCCAGGATGGTTTCGGCCTCCCAGACGATGCGGCGCAGGCGTTCGCCGGCCGGACAGATGTCCTCGACCAGGCCGCAGACCTGGCCCGCAAAGGGTGCCATGGCCTCGAAGTCGCCGGTCATGTTGCGCAAAGGCGAGTCGGTGCTGTGGCGGAAGATCGGCCGCTCCTCCTCGTGGCCGATGACCTCACGCGGAAAGTCGTCGGGGCCGTGTCCCCACAGGTCGTCGCGGCAGGCTTCGGTTACGCTGTTCTCGAGCGTGCGGACCGGCGAGCGCGGTGGCCAGTTGATGGCGAAGACATCGGAATGCACCGTGCGGTCCGAGGCGGCCTCGACAATCCGCTGCTTGTGAAAGTCGTGGGCGAAGGATTCGTCGGTCGCCAGGAAGGCGGTCCCGCAGTGGATCCCCTGGGCGCCCAGCGCCAGGGCCGCGACGAGGCCGGCGCCGGTCGCGAAGCCGCCGGAGCCGAGCACGGGAACGCGGACCGCACGGGCGACCTCGGGCAACAGGACGAGCGAGCCGACGGTCCCATGCACATGGCCGCCGGCTTCGACGCCCTGACAGATGATGACGTCGGCCCCCGCCGCCTCGGCAGCGATGGCGTCGCGCAGCCGGCCGACCTGGTAGAGGACCTTGCAGCCGGCCTCGTGGGCGCGCCGGATGAGGTCGGATCGCACATCCCAGAAGAAGCAGAGCGAATGGACGCGCGCCTCGAAGCAGGCCGCCAGCTCCTCTTCCAGTAGCGTCGGACTGGTGCCGAACGGAATCAGATTGACGCCGAACGGGCGATCCGTGCGCTGGCGCACTGCGGCAATCTCGCGGCGGATCAGCTCGGGCGACTCGCGGACCATGCCGAGGATGCCATAGCCGCCCGCGACCAACACGGCGGCCACGAGCTCGGCGCGGGCTACCCCGCCCATACCGGCCGAGACCACGGGATAGCTGCAGCCGAGCGTCGCGCAGACAGGCGTCCTCAATGACGGCGGCATGGCGGCTGGGCCCTCCTCGAGCGGCTTTGCGCCATCCTGCTGCAGGGCAGCCGGCTTGCAGAACTGCGTTCTGCGTGCGGCAGCCATGTGACCCGAAGGGCCGCCGCGGAGGCTATCCGGCCCGCCGGAAGTCGTCGACGAGCCGCCAGGCCGGCAGCCGCACGGTCACGGTCGTGCCCTCGCCGACCGCGCTCGCGATCTCGAGGGTTCCGCCGTGCATTTCGACCAGCGCCTTGACGATCGGCAGGCCGAGGCCGGTGCCGTCCTGGGCATAGCCCCGGGCGATCTGGACGAAGGCCTCGAGCGCCCGGGGAATCTCCTGCTCGGACATGCCGATGCCGGTATCGATGACCTTGATGAGGAGATCGCCGGCGGCATCCTCCTCGACCATCACGCCGACGCCGCCGCCGGCCGGCGTGTATTTGACGGCGTTGGACAGCAGGTTCAGAAGGATCTGCTTGAGCGCGCGACGGTCGGCGCGCAGGAAGGGGTGTTCCGTCGTCACCGACGTCGAGAGCGTCAGCCGCGACTCCTCCGCCCGGCGCCGCACGAACCGCACGGACTCCTCGAGCTCCTGCCGGATGTCGACGACCGCTTCCACGAGTTCCAGCCGCCCCGACTCGATGCGCGCGAGATCCAGGAGGTCGTTGATAAGCAGCAGCAGGTGCGTGCCGCTCAGATGGATGTCGCGCGCATACTCGACGTATTTCGGCGAGCCCATGTCGCCGTACATCTGATTCATGCTCATCTCGGAAAATCCGATGATGGCATTGAGCGGCGTGCGCAGCTCATGGCTCATCTTGGCGAGGAAGTCGGACTTGGTGTGGCTCGCCCGTTCCGCCTGCTCCTTGGCGTCGCGCAACTCGGCCTCGATGCGGCGCCGCTCGATGATCTCCCGCCGCAGCCGTCGGTTGGCCGATTCCAGCTCGGCGGTGCGGCGGCGGACCCGCTCCTCGAGGTCTTCGTTGAGGCGCCGGACGGCGACCTCCGCCTGCCGGCGCTCCTCGATCTGCCGGCTGAGTTCCCGGTTGACGCCGGCAAGCTGCGCCGGGCCGGGCAACCGCAGCGCTTGCGGCATCAACACCCACAGCACGATCGCGGTCCCGATCGAGGCGATGGCCGTGACCGCCTTGATCAGACCCTCGACGGCATAGTCGGGATGCCAGAGCGTCCAGATACCCATGAGATGCGTCGTGCCGCAGGCCAGGATGAAGATTCCGAACAGGAAGAAGACCGGCCGAAAGGCCAAGTCGCGCCGATGCCCCGCAAAATAGATCAACGCGAAGGGAATCGAGTAATAGGCCAGGGCAATGACCGAATCGGATACGAGATTGAGCCAGAAGACGTCCGGCCGCCACTGCAGGCACATGCCGTGGGGCATGAACCCATCGGTGTCGAAGTAGTTCCAGAGAGTCGCCATAACCGGTCCCCACGCCGGCTGGCGCCGCAACCGTCAGCCGGCAGCGTTCGTTGTCTGCCTTTTCGGCAGTTATTTGTCAGATCATTGTGACCAAAAGCGCCGTGCCGCAACAATGTCCAGGGGCAATTTCGGCATCTGTGATGCCGATCACACAAATCGCTGGTGCGCCGTTG
>JBKOWC010000103.1:0-7144 GCA_046724215.1 Pseudomonadota bacterium
CCGGAGCGGCAGGAAGGCGAGCCGCGCCTTCATGAAGGCATCGCTGGCGCGCCGCCGGTTCTTCTCGGCCGCCGCCAGCCGCTCCGGCGGCGTTGCCTGCTTGCCGAAGAAGGCCTGCTCCCACTGCCGCGACGCCGCCGCGTTCTCGTCGGCCAGTTCCGCCACCCGGGCGAGGGTCCGCACCAGACCGCGCTCGAGCCCGTTGGGCAGGCGCGAGAGCGGTAGTTCCGCCTTGAAGCGCTCGAGGTCGCCTGCGGCGACGGAGGCCGCCGCCCAGGCGCGCGACAGCGGGATATAGGCGGCAAGCCCGACCTGCAGGACGAAGCGGTCGAACCACGGGCGCGTGATCAGCGAGCCCAGCGGCGACGACAGCAGGCGGCCCGGAAAGTCCGTCGGCGGCGGCCGCGTCGCGTCGGACGCCTTGGGACCCTGGCCGAACACGGGTGTCAGTCCAGCATCATGTTGCGCGTGCCGGCCGGCAACGAGACGGTGAGGCCGTCGAGTTCCTCGGTGATGATGATCTGGCAGCCGAGCCGCGAGGTGTGGGTGAGGCCGAAGGCGAGGTCCAGCATGTCCTCCTCGTCCTCCTTGGCGGTCGGCAGTGTCTCGTACCACTCGGGGTCAACGATGACGTGGCAGGTCGAGCAGGCGAGCGAGCCCTCGCAGGCGCCCTCGAGGTCGATGTTGTTGCGATGCGCGATCTCCAGGACCGACAGCCCGATCGGCGCATCGACTTCGACGCGCGTCCCGTCGGTCTTGATGAAGGTTATCTTGGGCATCGCATCCCTACTCTACTCCCCAACGACGCCGGCCCGGCGTCTGTTCCGCCGGGCCGCGCGCCGGCATTCCGTGCCACAGGCCACCAGACCCGTCAAGGCACCGGGGGCTGGTTGCTACGCCGCCGGCGCGCCGGCCCGCTGCGGCGCCGTGGCGCGCAGCTTGCACACGGCGGCGCCGAGCCGGTCGACGGCAAAATCGACCTCGGTCACCGAGGTGAATCGCCCGAGCCCGATGCGGATCGAGCCGTTGGCAAGCTCGTCGGGCAATCCAAGCGCTCGCAGGACATAGGACGGCTCGACTGCCGCCGAGGTGCAGGCGGACCCCAGCGACAGCGACAATTCCGGCACCTCCGCCAGGAGCGCCTGACCCGAGACATGCGGGAAGCCGACATTCAGGTTGCCCGGCAGTCGCTGCTCCAGGTCGCCGTTCACGACGACGTCCGGCACCTCCGCCATGAGTCCCTTGAGGAGCCGGTCGCGCAGCACGCGCAGGCGCTTCGCCTCCTCCGCCATCTCGGCCGCCGCGACCGCGCAGGCCTCGCCGAGCCCGATGCACAGCGGGGCCGGCAACGTACCCGACCGGATGCCGCGTTCCTGGGCGCCGCCGTCGAAGAGCGGATCCAGGCGGACGCGCGGGCGGCGGCGCACATAGAGGGCGCCGATGCCCTTGGGCCCGTAGAGCTTGTGGCCGGAGATGCTCAGCAGGTCGATCTGCATCGCCTCGACATCGATCGGGACCTTGCCGACGGCCTGCGCCGCATCGGTATGGAAGAGCACGCCGCGCGCGCGGCAGAACGCGCCGATCTCGGCCAGCGGCTGCACCACGCCGATCTCGTTGTTGGCCGCCATGACCGACAACAGACCCGTCTCGCCGGTAAGCGCCGCCGCGAGCCGTTCGAGGTCGACGAGGCCGCTCGGCGTGACCGGCAGCAGCTCCGTTTCGAAGCCTTCCTCGCCCAGCCGCTTCACGCTCTCGAGCACGCACTTGTGCTCCGTGGCGAGAGTGACGACGCGCTTGCGCCGCTGGCCGGTAAAGTGCATGGCGCCCTTGATGGCTAGGTTGTTCGACTCGGTCGCGCCGGAGGTGAAGACGATCTCGCGCTCGTCCGCACCGATCAGCCGCGCGACCTGGTGACGCGCCTTCTCCACCGCCTCGGCGACCTCGCGCCCGTGCGAATGGCTGGTCGAGTGCGGATTGCCGAACTTCTCCGTGAAATAGGGCAGCATGGTCGCCATGACGCGCGGGTCGACCGGCGTCGTGGACTGATAGTCGAGGTAGATCGGTAAGCGCGGCAGATTGCGGCCGGTGGTCATGTCGGCTCCCACTTGCGTTGCTGATGACTAGGCGGCCGTCAAGGCGACGTCCGCGCGTCGCCGGCTGCGGGCGACGAGGTCGCTCCAGGCCGCGATGAAACGGTCGATGTGATCGGCTTCCGTCTGCCAACCCAGGCTGACGCGGATGGCGCTCGCCGCCGTCATGGGATCGGCACCCATGGCCCGCAGCACGTGCGACGGCTGCAGCTTTCCCGACGAGCAGGCCGACCCAGCGCTGACGGCGATGCCGGCGAGATCCAGCGCCATCACCTGCAGCTCGCTCGACAAGCCGGGCAGCGCGATGCAGCTCGTGTTCGGCAGGCGCGGCGCGGTGCGCCCGAAGATGATGGCCGCCGGGGCAACGGCGCCGACGCGCGCCTCCATCGCGTCGCGCCAGGCCGCCAGCTTCGCCGCCACCTGGCGCTCGGCCAGCACGGCCTCGGCGGCGACGCCGAACCCGACGATGGCCGGAAGATTCTCGGTGCCGGCGCGGCGACCGCGCTCCTGCCCGCCGCCCCGCTGCACCGCCTGCACGACCACATCGTCGCCGACGACCAACGCGCCGACGCCCGGAGGACCGCCGAACTTATGCGCCGACAGACTCATCAGGTCGATGCCGAGACCAGCGAAGTCGACGGCGATCTTGCCAACCGCCTGCACCGCGTCGCAGTGCACCAGCGCGCCGCGGGCGTGCGCGAGCCGGACCGCGTCGCCGACGGGCTGGACGACGCCGGTCTCATTGTTCGCCAGCATGATCGACACGAGCGCCGGCGCGCCGGTACGACTGAGCAGGTCGCCGAGCGCGCCGAGATCGACAACACCATCGGATCGAACCGGTATGGTCTCGACGGCGCCGGCCCTCAGCACCGAATCGTGCTCGATCGCCGAGGCGAGGACGCGAGGACGCCCGGCGCCCGCGATGGCGAGGTTGTTTGCCTCGGTCCCACCGCTCGTGAAGACGACTTGATCGGGCCGCGCGCCTACGAGTTTCGCCACCCGCTCGCGCGCGCTTTCCACTTGCGCCCGCGCGGCGCGGCCGAAGCCGTGCACGGAGGACGGATTGCCCGCCGTCGCCATCGCCTCCGCCATCGCGGCGATGACGGCCGGACGGATCGGCGTGGTCGCATTGTAGTCGAGGTAGACGGGTCGCGGCATCGCCGGGTCAGAATCGCACGCCGTCCGCAGGTATCAACTGTTTTGTGCCGGGACCGATCGAAGCGATGCTTCCGGCGCGGCGTCCCTTTCGGGATTCTCGACTCCGTTAACCAACTCGGACGCCGTGGGTCCGCCGCCGTTGCGATCGGCGAGCTGGCCCTCCAGCTGATCGATGCGCCCCTTCAGACGCGATACCTGATCCAGCAGCCCATCGATCGCGCGGGCCACGGGATCGGGCATCTCGCCGGTCGGCGTGCCGTAGGCGCGGAACTCCTGGCTCTGGCCGCGCGGCATGACGACCCGGGCCGGAATGCCGACGACCGTGACCCCGGGAGGCACGTCCGCCACGACGACCGCATTCGCCCCGCAGCGGGCGCCCTCGCCGACGGTGATCGGCCCGAGGACCTGGGCGCCGGAGCCGACGATGACACCGTTGCGCAAGGTGGGATGGCGCTTGCGGTGGACCTGCGCCGCCGAGTTGACCGAGGGTGCCACGCCGCCAAGGGTCACGCCCTGATACAACGTCACGTCGTCGCCGATTTCCGCCGTCTCGCCGATCACGAGCCCGATGCCGTGGTCGATGAAGAGCCGACGGCCGATCACGGCGCCCGGATGGATATCTATCGCCGTCAGGACCCTGCCGCAGTGGGCAATGAACCGGCCGCTCAGCAGCCAGTTGCGGCGCCAGAGCCAATGCGCCAAGCGGTAGAACATGAGGGCCTGGAAGCCCGGATAGGCGAGAATTACCTCAAGACGGGACCGCGCCGCCGGGTCCCGCGCCATCATGGAATCGATCTCGTCGCGAACCTGCTTGAAAAACATGTGACCGACCATGGTAATATCGGCCGTGCCGCAAGTCCCGCCACGGCAAAAATCGGGTGCATGCAAGCGCTTAAACTCGCATATAATATGTCCGACTAATTTGGTCAAGTTTAGTCGGGCCACTCGGTGGACGACTAAATATGGTAGGTAAGGTGCAGAAATGCCGCGATCGAGCGTGCGCTGTTAACATGTTGAGCAAGGATATCGCTGTAAATGCCTGATGTCATTATCAATGGCCCCGAGGGACGGATCGAGGGCCGGTACCAGCACGGCAAGCAGTCGAATGCGCCGGTTGCCTTGATGCTGCATCCGAACCCCCAGCATGGGGGCACGATGAACAACAAGGTCGTCTATGCGCTGTTCCAAGCCTTTCAGCGCCGCGGCTTCTCGGTCCTGCGGTTCAATTTCCGCGGCGTCGGGCGCTCGCAGGGTCGCTTCGACCGCGGCGAGGGCGAACTCAGCGATGCCGCATCCGCCCTCGACTGGCTGCAGGCCTACAACCCGAACGCCAGCGCCTGCTGGATCGCCGGATTCTCCTTCGGTGCCTGGATCGGCATGCAATTGCTGATGCGGCGGCCGGAGATCGCCGGCTTCATCTCGGTTTCGCCGCCGGCCAACATGTATGATTTCAGCTTCCTGGCGCCCTGCCCTTCATCCGGCCTGATCCTGCAGGGAGACGTGGACGACATCGTCCCGCAGGAAGCCGTCAACAAGCTGGTCCAGAAACTCTCCAACCAGCGCGATATCCAGATCGACTACCGCATCATCGAAGGCGCGAACCACTTCTTCCACGACCGGATCGAGCAGCTCGGCGCCGAAGTCGACGACTATCTGGCCACGGTAATGCGCCCGCGCCGGGCCAAGGCCGCCGCCGCGCACTAGCTACCCTCCGACGCCCGATGCAGCCGGCCGCCGGTGAGCGGGCGGCTCACGCCCGTCGTCGTCGGCAGGCTGAGCGGCAGGCCGCGCAGCGAGCGCACGGCCAGGTACGCGAAGGCCTGCGCCTCCAGCGCATCGCCGTCCCAGCCGACCGCCTCGACCGGCGCGACCGGTGCGTCCAGGCGCTCGGCCAGGGCGGCCATGATCGCCGGATTGTGCCGGCCGCCGCCGGCGACCAGCCAGCGACGGACGCTGCGGGGGAACAACCGCTGCGACTGCGCGACCGCCTCGGCGGTGAAGGCGACCAGGGTCGCAGCGCCATCGGCCGCGCTCAGCCGCTCAAGCGGCGCCGGGTCGAAGGCATCCCGGTCCAGCGACTTCGGCGCCGGCCGCCCGAAGTAAGGGTGACGGAGCAGCGCCGAGAGAGCTCCGGCATCGACCCGTCCGCGGCCGGCGAGGGCGCCGCCGATATCGGCGGGCCGACCCGTGTGGCGCAACGCCCAATCGTTGAGCATGGCGTTGCCGGGTCCGGTGTCGAAGGCGACCGGATCCCCGTCGGCGCCCTCCGCGCCGATCCAGGTGACATTGGCCACGCCGCCGATGTTGAGCACGGCGAGCGGCCGCGGCAGCGCGGCGGCCAGCGCGGCGTGGAAGAGCGGTACGAGCGGCGCCCCCTGCCCGCCCGCCGCGACATCGACGCTGCGGAAATCGTTGACCACGTCGATGCCCGTCAACTTGGCCAGCAGCGGACCGTCGCCGATCTGCCAAGTCCGGCCACGTTCCGGTTCATGCAGGATCGTCTGGCCATGGAAGCCGATCACGTCCACATCGCCCGGCGCGATGCCCCGACGCTTCAGAAGATCGCGCACGGCTTGTGCATGCCGCTCGGTCAACTCCCGCTCGACGGCAGCGACCTCGCCGCGGCCGCCGAGAACGGATCGGAGCCGGTCGTGGAATGCGGCGTCGTAGGGCTCGCTCGACCAGGCACCGCACGCAATCGCCGACCGGCCGTCGGTCTCCACCAGCGCGGCATCGACGCCGTCGCAGGACGTGCCACTCATCAGGCCGAGGGCGAGGAGCCGATCTTTGCTGGACATGGCAGTCGATATCGATAAAGCCAACAGCGGCCGCTCGTTTGAGCGGCACCGCCGATTGTGTTACATGAGCCGGCCGTCGCGACAAGCCTGCAGCGAGAGAGACATCGAATTGAGCGCGCCCTTGCAGTCGCAATTCCTGCGCGAGATCGTCGCCCGCGGGTTCATGCATCAATGCACGGACCTGGCGGAACTCGACGCGCTGGCGGCGCGCAAGACGGTCACCGCCTACATCGGCTTCGACGCCACGGCCGACAGCCTGCATGTCGGCAGCCTCGTCCAGATCATGCTGCTGCGGCTGCTCCAGCGCACCGGCCACCGCCCGATCGTCCTCATGGGCGGCGGGACGACCAAGATCGGTGATCCCTCGGGCAAGGAGGAATCGCGGCGGCTGCTCAGCGAAGCCGAGATCGCGGCGAACATCGCGGGCATCCAGAAGATCTTCGCGCGCTTCCTCACGTTCGGCAGCGGCCCGACCGATGCCGTCATGGCCAACAACGCCGACTGGCTCGACGGCCTGCACTACATCCCGTTCCTGCGCGACTATGGCAGCCACTTCTCGATCAACCGCATGCTCTCCTTCGACAGCGTGAAGCTGCGGCTCGAGCGCGAGCAGTCGCTGACCTTCCTCGAATTCAACTACATGATCCTGCAGGCCTACGATTTCCTCGAACTCGCGCGTCGCCATGATTGCGTGCTGCAGCTCGGTGGCTCGGATCAGTGGGGCAACATCGTCAACGGCGTCGAGCTCGGCCGCCGCATCGACAACCGCGCGCTCTTCGGCCTGACGACGCCGCTGATTGCGACGGCGTCCGGCGCCAAGATGGGCAAGACCGCCGCCGGCGCCGTCTGGCTCAATGCCGACCGCCTCAGCCCCTACGACTACTGGCAGTACTTCCGCAACACCGAGGATGCGGACGTCGGCCGCTTCCTACGCCTCTTTACCGATCTCCCGCTCGCCGAGATCGCCCGGTTGGAGGCATTGCGCGGCGCCGGGATCAACGATGCCAAGATCGTGCTGGCCAACGAGACGACGACGCTCGCGCACGGCGCCGAAGCCGCCGCCGCCGCCGCCGAGACGGCGCGCCGCACCTTCGTCGA
>JBKOWC010000276.1:0-6329 GCA_046724215.1 Pseudomonadota bacterium
GGTCGCGATCCCCGTTCGCGCAATCCTTTCGACTTCGCTTCGGATATGACGTTGCACGGGGTCGCCGCGCGAAATCCGGCGTCGGCCGCTAGAACGTTGATCCAACGATGATTTCGCCGCCAACCCCGGGGCGGCCTCGGCCGCCGCATTTACCGTGGATTTCAAGAAAAATTAACCACTTCCGGACGATCATCCGGACAGGGTTACCAAAGGCAGATGTCGGACCGCATGTGTACACGGGCCCCACTGCGCGGAAGGGGGCGCGCGGGGCTCAAGCCCGGCGTGCGTTGCTCGCGCGCCGGGCTCGCTGCGGTCCTGCTTCTGCCGCTTTGCATGAATGTGGCGCAAGCGGCCTTACCGCCAGTGGATTTGACCAGCCTTAGCCTCGAGGACCTGATGAACGTCAAGGTCACCTCGGTCTCCCGCCGGCCACAGTCGTTGGCGGAGACGGCGGCGGCTGTCTTCGTCATCACCCAGGACGACATCCGCCGCTCCGGCGTGACCAGCATCCCCGAGGCGCTGCGGATGGTGCCTGGCGTCGAGGTGGCGCGCATCGACGGCAACAAGTGGGCCATCACGGCGCGCGGCTTCAACGGCCGCTTCGCCAACAAGCTGCTGGTCATGATCGACGGCCGCTCGGTCTACACGCCGCTCTTCTCGGGCGTGTTCTGGGATGCGGAGGACACGGTGCTGGAGGACATCGACCGCATCGAGGTCGTGCGCGGCCCCGGCGCCAGTCTCTGGGGCGCCAACGCCGTCAACGGCGTCATCAACATCGTGACCAAGCGCGCCCGCGACACGCAGGGCGCGCTCGTCGTCGCCGGCGGCGGCAGCGAGGAGCATGGCTTCACGTCGCTGCGCTACGGCGGCCACGCGAACGACGACACCTACTACCGCGGCTACCTGAAATACTTCAACCGCGGCAGCCAGGAACTCATCGGCGACGGCGAGGCGGCCGATGACTGGCAGGTCGGGCGGGCCGGCTTCCGCGTCGACTGGGAGCCCGCGGGGCAGCCGGACGCGGTGACCGTGCAGGGCGATATCTACCGCGGCGTCGTCGGCACGACCGGCGCCGTGCACTCCCTCGCGCCGCCGTTCGCCGAGACGGTCAATCGCGACGACGACATGTTCGGCGCCAACCTGCTCACACGCTGGACGCGCCGGTTCGCCGACGGATCGGACATGGCGCTGCAGGTCTACTACGATCTCACCTCCACCGAGGAGCTGGGCACATCGACAGCCGAACACACCTTCGACGTCGACTTCCAGCACCATTTCCAGGCCGATGACCGCAACGACATCGTCTGGGGCGCCGGCTACCGGCTGTACGCCGCACAGTTCGACGGCACCTTCGACGTATCGTTCAGCGACAACCGCCGCACCGACTACCTGGCGAACGCCTTCCTCCAGGACGACGTCACGCTGCTGCCGGACGAGCTGCATCTAACCCTCGGCTCGAAGCTGGAGTACAACAGCTTCACCGGGTTCGAGATCGAGCCGACGGCGCGCCTGGTCTGGACGCCCGACGACCGCCAGTCTGTGTGGGCCGCCGCATCGCGGGCGACGCGCACGCCTTCGCAGACGACCGACAGCATCAGCCTCAATTCCGTGGTGCCGCCGGGTGATCCGGGCAACCCGTTCCCGCTTCCGGTCCTCGTGACGATCGACGGCAATTCGAACGAAGTTTCCGAGGATGTGGTCTCGTTCGAGTTGGGCTATCGCATCCGCCCGACGGATGACCTCTCGCTCGACATCGCCAGCTTCTACAACCTCTACCACAACCTCGTCACCGTCGAGACGGTCGGCGCCAGCCTTCAGCCCGGCTTCGTCCTCGTCAATGAGAGGTTCGACAACCTGGGCAGCGCGCGCAGCTATGGCGTGGAGCTTGCGACGGACTGGCGGGCCACGTCATGGTGGCGCCTGCAGGGCGCCTACACCTACCTTCACCTCGACATCGACCGCGACGCCGGCAGCAATGACCCCCTGATCGAACAGACCGGCGGCCGCGATCCCGCGCACCAGGTTTCGCTACGCTCGTCGTTCGACATCGCCGACGACTGGGCGTTCGACCTGTGGGCGCGCTACGTGTCGGACCTGCCCGAGCGCGGCGTCGACGGCTACTTCACCTTCGATGCGCGGCTCGGCTGGCGACCCACCGACGGCGTCGAGCTGGCCCTCGTCGGGCAGAACCTGTTCGACGCCCGCCACCTCGAATTCACGCCGGAACTGATCAACACCACGCCGACCGAGGTCCCCCGCTCGGTCTACGGCAAAGTCACCGTGAGCTTCTGAGGTCGCGACGGTGCAACTCTTGCCAGCCATCCTCACCCGCTCGAACGCCGCAAGATCGCTGCGCCGGCGCTGCATGGCCACGATCGCCGCCCTCGCCATGCTGGCGGCGCCGTCCCTTGCGGCGCCCGCCCAGGAGGCCAACGAGCAGCTGGTCAAGGTCGCCTTCATCTACAACTTCGCGAAGTTCACGACCTGGCCGGATTCGGTCTTCGCCGATGCCGGGGCCCCGGTCACGTTGTGCGTGGTCGGCAAGCATGACTTCGGCGACGCCTTCGAGAGCGTGCAGGGCAAGTCGGTCGGCGGCCGCACGGTGATCGTGAAGTACCTGGCGGCGTACCGGGACAAGGACGCCTGCCAGATCGTCTATGTGGCGCCGTCGGAAAAGGCGCGGCTGGCGCGCATCGTCTCGACCGGCAAGGAGGAGCACGCGCTCACCGTGAGCGACATGGACGGATTCGCCGAAGGCGGCGGCATCATCCGCATGATGCGCGGGGCCGACGACCGCATCGGTTTCGAGATCAACGCCAAGGCAGCCGAAGAGTCGGGCATCAAGCTCAGCTCCCGTCTGCTGACCCTCGCCAAGAAGCTTTTCAATTAACGCAGGACGACGACGGCCATGATGAAACTCCTGCGCAACCTCTCGATCCGGACCAAGGTCACCGCGATGATCGTGCTGGCGAGCACGGGCGTGCTGGTGCTGGCGCTCGCCGCGTTGATGACCAAGGACTACCTCATCCTGCGCGCCGACCAGCTCGACCAGCTGACGGCGATCGCCCGCGTCGTCGGCGCCAACAGCAGCGCCGCCGTGGCCTTCGACGACCACGACGCGGCCAACGAGAGCCTGCGCACGCTGGGGACGACGCCGAACGTGAAGCTGGCCTTCATCTGGTCGCACGACAAGGTGATGGCGTCCTTCGTGCGCGGCAACGGTCCGATCGACCAGGCCCTCGTCGACGACCTCGTGCAGAACGCCAAGGCCGAACAGGCGCTGCGCAGCGACAAGCAGGACATGTATGTGCGCGTCGCCATCCGGCTCGACAACGAGACCATCGGCACCCTCTATGTCGTGTCCGACCTGAGCCGGCTCTACGGCCGCATCCAGGAGTACGTCTGGATCGGCCTTGGCGTGCTGGGCTCGGCGATCCTGGTGGCGCTTCTCGTGTCGGTGCTGCTCGGCATCGCCATCTCGCAGCCGCTCTCGAACCTGACCGTGGCCATGCGGGCGATCGAGAAGGAGCGCCAGTATGCGCGGCGCGTTGCCAAGCTCGGCAACGACGAGGTCGGCCAGCTCATCGACAGCTTCAATGCGATGCTCGACCAGATCGAGCTGCGCGACAAGAAGCTCCGGACGCACCGCAACGAGCTGGAACAGCAGGTGCAGACCCGCACGCAGGAGCTGGTGCAGACGAACGCCAGCCTGTGGCAGGCCGTGAGCGAACTCGAAGAGGCCAAGTCGAAAGCCGAGGCCGCCAACAAGGCGAAGTCGGAGTTCCTCGCCACCGTCAGCCACGAGATCCGGACACCCCTCAACGGCGTCCTCGGCACCACCGAGGTGCTGCTCAACACCGACCTCAGCGAGCGGCAGCGCCGCTTCGGCCAGATCATCCACGGCTCGGCCAAGTCGCTCCTCGCCATCATCAACAACATCCTCGATTTCTCGAAGATCGAGGCCGGCAAGATCGAGCTCGAGATGGTCGCCTTCGATCCGCGCAACATCGTCGAGGAGGTGCAGGACCTCTTCAACGAGATGGCGGAGAAGAAGGGGCTGCGGTTCGGCTCGCACGTGGCGCCGCACCTGCCCCGCAGCATGATCGGAGATTCCGGCCGGCTGCGGCAGGTCCTGACCAACCTCGTCGGCAACGCCGTCAAGTTCACCGAGCGCGGCGAGGTGATGATCCATGTCCGCCCGGACGAGATCGGCACCGATACGATCCGGCTGCGCTTCGAGGTGCGGGACACCGGCATCGGCGTGCACGAGGAGGCGCGCTCGCGCATCTTCGAATCCTTCGCCCAGGCCGACCAGTCGACCACCCGCCGCTACGGCGGCACCGGCCTCGGGCTCGCCATCGCCAAGCAGCTGGTCAGCATGATGGGCGGCCAGATCGGCGTCGACAGCCGGGCGGGCGAGGGCTCGACGTTCTGGTTCACGGTCCAGCTCGCCAACACGACCGAAGAGGCGGACGATCCCAAGCGCAAGCTCTTGAGCGGCATCCGCGCCCTCGTCGTCGACGGCAACCAGAGCAGCCGCGACGCCTTCAGCGCCCAGCTCGCGGCCCTCGGCATCGCCAGCAAGGGCATCGACGGCGAGGACGAGGCACTGACGCTGCTGCGCATGGCCTGCCGCGTCGGGCACCGCTTCGACGTCGCCTTCATCGACCCGAGCAGCCTCGCGGACGCGGCTTGGCTGATCAAGGAGATCCGCGGGGACGGCGCCATCGCGCAGACCCGCATCATCCTGCTCCTGTCGCTGCGCGACGGCGATCACGACGAAGCGGCGGGCATGCCCGACGAGATCGAGCGGCTGCTGAAGCCGGTGCGGCAGTCCACGCTCTATGACTGCCTGTCGGCGACGATCCACGCCAAGACGCCGCTGCCGCCGCCGGCCCCGGCGCCGGAATCGGCCGAGCCGATCCGCGCGCGCATCCTCCTGGCCGAGGACAATCCGGTGAACCGCGAGGTGGCCGGCGAGGCGTTGCGCCAGCTCGGCTGCCACGTCGACGCCGCCAACGACGGCCGCGAGGCGGTCGAGAAGTGGCGGCAGACCACCTACGACGTCATCCTCATGGATTGCCACATGCCGAACATGGACGGCATCGAGGCGGCGCAGCTCATCCGCGAGCGCGAGCGCGAGGGCGTCGCCGCCCGCACGCCGATCATCGCGCTCACGGCCAATGCGCGCGGCGAGGACTATGAGCGCTGCATCGCCGTCGGCATGGACGACTACCTGACCAAGCCGCTGACCCTCCACGAACTGCGCGCCACGCTCGAGCGGTGGATCCGGCATCCGTCCGCCGCTCCCGTCACGGAAGCGCCGGTGCCGGCGCCTGCGGTCGTCGCCGTCGAGGCGACCATGGCGGACGTCATCGTCATCGAGCCGCCGGCCGAGGGCTCGGCGTCGGCGGAGCCGGCCCCACCGCCGGCCGAGATCGAAGCGGCGCTGCCGGCGCCGGTCGAGGAGACGCGGCCGCCGGAAACAGCGGATTCATCGGCGGACGCCACTATGCCGCCGGCGGAGCCCGCGCCGCCGGAAACCGCCACGCCCGCGCAAGGAGTCACCATGGAGCAACCCAAGCCGATGCCGACCGCGGCGGTCGAGGCCGTCGATGTGGGCGACGCCCTCGACAAGACGACGATCGAGTACCTGCGCACGCTGCGCCGCGGCGACGGTCCGTCGGTGCTCGAGCGCGCCATCGACATGTACCTCGAGAACGCCCCGGCGGCGCTCGAGGAACTGCGCCGCTCGGTCGCCAGCGGCGACGCCTCGGCGGTGTGGAAGATCGCCCATGGATTGAAGTCGAGCAGCGCCAGCCTGGGAGCCAAGCAGCTGGCGCAGCATATCGCGGAGATGGAGGGCAGGGCCCGGCAGAGCGATCTCGCCGAAGCCGACAGCCGCCTGGTCCGCATCGAGACCGAGTATCACAAGGTGAGTTCGGCGCTGCGTGAAACGCTGCGCGAGGAGAGAGAGAAATGTCGACAGACCGCATGAACCCAACCGCTGCCGCCGGGGCCGGCGATTCCGCCCACGTCCTCGTCGCCGACGACGACGTCGTGCATCGCCTGCTGATGCGCGAGTCGCTGGAGGTGGCGGGATTCACCGTGCACGAAGCCGGCGACGGGCTCGAAGCCCTCGACCTCGTCGACAAGCTGCAGCCGGAACTCATGTTCCTCGACGCCATGATGCCGCGCGTCGACGGCTTCGCGGCTTGCGTCGAGACGCGCAAGCGGCCGCACGGCGCCCACATCCCCGTGCTCATGGTGACCGGTCTCGACGACGTCTCGTCGATCGACCGCGCCTACCAGGCCGGCGCCACCGACTT
>JBKOWC010000355.1:0-8652 GCA_046724215.1 Pseudomonadota bacterium
GCTTCGTCGACGATGCCGTAGGCGGAAACGCGCCGGCTGTGCTTGGCGACGCGCTTGCCGCTGCCGAGCGAGGTCTGCCCCTTGTCGCCGCCGCGCGTGTAGATGCGGGTGAGCCGGACCATGGCGCCGCCGAGCCGCTCAATTGCCGTGATTGATCAGCAGGATGAGGACCAGCACGAGCAGGATCGCCATCGCCTGGAAGGCGACGCGAAAGCGCATGAGCCGGTTGCCGTATTTGCGGTTGAACTCGCCGCCGCGCGCCATGCTGAACAACCCGAGGAACAGCACGCCCACCGTCGCCAGCAGGATGAAGATGAGGACAACGAAGACCGCATGGCTCATCGGCGCGACTATAGGCAGCGGCCGCTCCCGCTGCCAGGATCAAAGCTGGAGGCGCACCCGCTAAGCCGCGGTGGCCCGCCGGGCGCGCCTGCTGCGCAGGCCGCGCAGGCGGCTCTCGACGTCCTCCGTGTTGAGGTAGACGCCGGCGAGGCGCCGGTAGCCGCTATAGGCGTCGCGGGCGTGCAGCAGCCGCCAGTTGTCGAACAGCACGAGCGAGCCGGGCGCCAGCCGCCGCCGATACTGCAGCCGCGGATCGTTGGCCAGCCGCGCGAAGGCGCCGTAGGCGCGATAGAAGAGGTCCATCCGGGCGGCGGGCAGCCGGAACGGCGCGCGGTCGAGATTGTTGAAGCTCACCTGGACGAGGCGCCCCGCCGAATCGAGCCGCAAGGCCGGCCGCTTGGCCACGAGATGAATGCCCTTCTCCTCGTCGATGTACTGGCCGGAGACCTCGATCTCGGTCAGCGCGCGATAGAGGTCGGGGGTTTCGCGGCGCATGATGTCGGCGATCTCGAAGCCGTCGACGAAGACGCTGGCGCCGCCCTCGCCGTCGAAGGCGAGGCAGTGGAACATCTGGTAGCCCGGCGCGTCGAAGCTGTAGGTGCCGTCGGTGTGCGGGCCGATGGCCATGGTGGTATAGGCCGTGTCCTTGTGCTCCATGTTGGCGGTGAAGTCCCAGTAGCCGCCGAAGATGGTCTCACGGACATAGGCGACGCGCCTGGCCACGGCCTGGGTCGCCTCCGGCGTCGCCGGCGTGTCCTCGACGAAGCAGAAGCCGTAGCGCTCGATCTTCTCCAGCCACTCCCGCAGGCCGCTGTCGTCGGCGGCCATGACGGCCTGGAACGCGACCTGCGGCGTCTCCGCATCGATGCGCGCCCGGTTCCAGAGGACGCGCGCCGGCTCCGCTGCGTCCGTCGGCTGCAGGTCCGCGGCCGCAAAGCGGCTGAGGTGACCGTCCGGCCACGCGATGACGAGCTGCCGGCCGTTCTCCGCCACGTCGACGCGCTTGGGCGCCAGTTCGGCCGGGAGGGCGAAGGTGTCGACCTGGCGCTGCCGCGTCTCCGGATGCAGGCAGGCAGGGCAGGGGCAATGGTCGCGCAGCCAGAGCAGCGAAAGCGTCTCCGGCCCGTCGCCGTCGCGCCAACCGAGTTCGAGGTTGCCGCCGCGGATCGCCGCCTGGGTCAGGGTCGCCATCATCCGTCTCCTCTTGCCGCCGCCTTGGCTTAGTTGTACAGTCGTACAATAACTGTAACCAGGGCCGCCCCTCCCATGCAAGCGCAATCTGGTTAGGAAATCGGCATTGGCCGGAACGCGCGCGAAATATTCCCGCGATCCCGCCCGGGTGCGGCAGCGCAAGCTGATCGAAGCGACCGCCTGGTGCCTGGCGCGGCACGGCCTCGGCGGCACCTCGGTCCGCCAGATCTGCGCCAAGGCCGGGGTCTCGCCCGGGCTGCTGGCGCATCACTTTTCCGGCATCGACGCCTTGATCGCCCGCACCTACGAGCATGTCGGCGACGAGGTCTCCGCCGTGCTGGCGACGGCGTTGGCCGTGGCGCCCGACGAACCGGAGGCGAGGCTGCGCGCCTTCATCGACGCCAGCTTCCGGCCGCCCCTGCTGGATCCCGACCTGCTGGCGATCTGGCTCACCTTCTGGAGTCTGGTGCGGCGCGATCCCCGCATCAATCGCATCCACCGCGACATCTACACCGGCTACCGCCACATGCTGGAGCCGCTGGTGGCCGCGGTGGCAGCAGGCCGGGGCACGAATGCGCGGCTTGCGACGCTGGCCATTACCGCCCTGCTGGACGGGCTGTGGCTGGAGCTGTGCCTGGATCCGACCGCCTTCACGCCGACCGAGGCGCTCGCCATTGCCCATGGCTGGGTGGACGGCCTGAAGGCCGTCGCGCTGATCGGGCCGGTTCCGCCCGCTTGCTGATGTCGATTGCAATTCGATGACGGCGGAAACGGCTATGCACCGCCCTCGACGGTCGACCGTGGCCTATGGTTTGATGTCTCCGGCTTTCCCAGGGAAGCAGGGCGGCACACCGGCTCGATCGATCGGGCGTGCAGGGGACGCGTGGCGAGTATGGACCATCGGTCGACGGCAGGACGCTTCGCTGGATCGCAGCAGCGGCGGAGCCGGCGTGGGATCGGGGCGCTGGCCTTGTTGCTGGCCTGCCTCGCCTTCGCGGCCTGTCAGGGGCCGGAGGGCGAGCGCCGGATGCATCAGTTCCTCGGCGGCAAGGAAGAGGGACCGCCGGCCGCGCCCGGGTCCCCGATTGCCTCGCCCTCCGGCACGCCCAAACAACTAACCCAGGGGCAGGCGATACAGCCGCCGTCGGACACCGCCAATGTGCCGACACTGAAGAATGCGGAGATCTACCGTAGCGAAGGCGCGGCGGCGGCGCCGTCGACGCCGCAGCAAAATCCGGTCACCGTTTCCGGCACCGGCGAGGTCACCCTCAATTTCGTCAACGCCGACATCCGCGAGGTCATCGACACGGTGCTCGGCAACACCCTCAAGGTCGGGTTCGTCATCGATCCGCGCGTGCAGGGCGTCGTCACGCTGCGCACCGCGCGCCCGGTGGCGAACGGCGCCGTCATCGGCGTGCTCGAGGACGTCCTGGCGATGAACGGGGCCGCGATCGTCCAGAGCAACGGTCTCTACAAGGTCGTGCCGGTCGAGGAGGCCGTGCAGACGCCGGCGATCCTCAGCCAGGGCGCCGAGCCCGTCCATCTCGATCAGGGTTTCGGCCTGCATGTGATACCATTGAAGTATACGTCGGCGGCCGCGCTCAAGGACGTGATCGAGCCCTTCATCCCGCCCGGCCGGATCCTGCGCGTCGACGCGCAGCGCAACCTGATCGTCTTCGTCGGCACCGGGCAGGAGGCGACGGACGTCGAGGACCTGATCGCCACCTTCGACGTCGACTGGATGGCGAACATGTCGTTCGCCTTGCTCCCGGTCCGCTTCGCCGATCCGGAGGCGATGGTCGGCGAACTCGAGAAGATCTTCACGCAGGAGAACGCCGCCACGCCCGTCGTCCAGTTCGTGCCGATAAAGCGGTTGAACGGCATCCTCGTCATCTCGCCGCAGGCGGCCTATCTCGACAAGGCCCGGGTGTGGGTCGCCCGCCTCGACCGCGGCCAGGAGGGCGACAAGCGCAAGCTCTACGTCTACTACGTGCAGAACGGCCGCGCGTCGGAGCTGGCCGACGTCCTCGGCCAGGCCTTCGGCGTCAGCGCGACGACGGCGGCGCAGCCGGAGCAGGCGCAGCTCGCGCCGGGCCTGTCGGGGACGGAGATCGGGGGCGGCGGCGGTGGTTCGTCGCTCTCGTCGGGCGGCTATTCGCCGGGGCTCGGCGGCGCCTCCAGCACGGGCGCGCTCGGGCAATCGCTCACCGGCGGGCAATCGGCCTTCGGCAATACCTCGGGCGCTGGCGAATCGCTGCGCCGGGCTCCTGCGGCGACGACGGGCCCCACCTCCTTGGGAGCCACGACGACGGCCGGCGCGCCCGGGGGCGCCGCCAACGGACTCCGCATCGTCGCCGACGCCCGCAACAACGCGCTCGTCGTCTACGCCACGGCCAACGAATACGAAGCGATCGAAGCGGCGCTGCAGAAGCTCGACATCGTGCCGCTGCAGGTGCTGATCGAGGCGACCATCGCCGAGGTGACGCTGAACGATGCGCTCAAATACGGGGTGGAGTGGTACTTCAAGGCCGGCAACAACGCCGTCACCTTCAACACGAAAGGCAGCAGCCTGGCGGCGCCGACGGCGGGCTTGCTCTCGGAGGTCTTTCCCGGCTTCTCCTACCTCTTCGCGTCGGACAACGTGAAGGTCGTGATCAACGCGTTGTCGACGGTGAGCAATGTCAAGGTCATCTCCTCGCCCTCGCTCCTGGTCCTCGACAACGAGGCGGCGCGCCTGCAGGTGGGCGACCAGGTGCCGATCGTCGTCCGCAGCGAGCAGTCCGTCGACACCTCGGGCGCGCCGGTCATCGACGAGGTCGAGTACCGCGACACCGGCGTGATCCTCGACATCATTCCGCACGTCAATGCCAGCGGCCTGGTCGTCCTCGACATCGTCCAGGAGGTGAGCGATGTTGCGACGACGACGTCTTCGGCCATCAACTCGCCGACGATCCAGCAGCGGCGGATCGCCAGCACCGTGGCGGTCAACGGCGGCGAGACGATCGCCCTCGGTGGTCTGATCCGCGACAGCACGGACAACGAGGTCAACGGCATCCCCGTGCTGTCGGACATTCCGATCCTCGGCAACCTCTTCAAGACGACCGGCGATACCGTGAAGCGCACCGAGCTGCTGGTGCTGTTGACCCCGCATGTCATCCGCGACCGCAACGACGCCCGCACCGTGACCGACGAGCTGCGCCGCCGCCTGCGCGCCCTGCCGCCGCTGTCGAGCAAGATCCAATGATAGCGCCCACAGTCCGGCGCGTACGGGCATGCCGCGGCGATCAACGCGGCATCGCCCTCCTCGCCGTGCTGTGGGTGACGACGATCCTTTCCCTCATCGCCGCCGTCTTCATGCGGGAGACGCGCGTCGAGGTGAACCTCACGCGCAACAGCATCGAGAACGCCAAGGCGGAGGCGCTCGCCGACGCCGGCGTCAACCGCGCCATCCTCGGCCTCCTCGGCCTCGACAAGTCGCTGCCCTGGGCGGTCGACGGCACCCCCTACGTGCTGGATCTGACCGGCGGCACCGTCACCGTCTCGATGCAGGACGAGGGCGGCAAGATCGACCTCAACCGCTCGGCCGGCCGGGTGCTGCAGGGGTTGTTCACCTCGGTCGGCGTCGCGCCCGAAAATGCCGCCAGGCTGGCCGACGCGATCGCCGACTTCCGCGACGCCGACAGCCTGCGCCGGCCGAACGGCGCCGAGGACGCCGACTACGCCGCGGCGGGCCTGCCCTACGATGCCAAGGACGCGCCGTTCGCGACGACCGAGGAGCTGCTCCAGGTGCTCGGCATGACGCGCCCGCTCTACGAGCGCGTGGCGCCGTTGATCACCGTCTACTCGCCGCGCCGCGACGTCAATCTGGCGACGGCGCCGCCCGACGTGCTGCGCGCGCTTCCTTACCTCACGCCCGACCACGTCAACGCGCTGCTGCAGCAGCGCACGACCGCCGGCGCCGCCGCGCGCCGCTTCCGCGTCGTGGCGGTCACCGTCCTGAGCGCGGCAACCACCGCCGACGGCGGCAGCTTCATCCGCGAAGCCGTGCTGCGGCGGAGCAGCGATACCGGGCTGCCCTTCCAGACCGTCGAGTGGCGGCGCCGCTGGCCGCAAGAGATCGCGGCCGCTCCATCACAGTAAATTGATCCTCGATTACTGGCGCTGTCTTGCGCGAAAACAGGGAAACACAATTTTGCCCCCGCCGCTCGCGCATGAGCGGCGTAGGCTTCGCTGCATGGGTGACTCCGTCCGCGTGACGGTTGCGGCATCCTGGGTTTGCCTGACGGCTCGGACGGAGCCCCGACAGGCAAATAGGGAGAACCCAAAATGCTATTGCGAAAAATCTTTGAGGAGGCGAGCCGCCTGCGGCTGGCCGATCGCTGTCGCGTCGCAACAGCGATCGGAACGGGAACGCTCACCGCCGCTCTTGCGCTCGCACTGCCTGCCGCTGCAGCCGGCCCGTCGGTCACGCTCGGGCCGCTGGTGCAGATAAGCGGGCCGAGTCCCTTCGGCGGCTGCAGTGCCGACGATGTGGCGGGACAGGAGGCGCAGGGCTCGATCAATTTTCCCGACAGCGAGATCGAACCTTTCATTGATGTGAACTCCGCCGGGCCGAGTCACATGGTCGCGGTCTGGCAGCAGGACCGCTGGTCCGACGGCGGCTCGCGCGGGCTCGTTCCCGGAGTCAGCGACGACAATGGCGCCGACTGGACGACGGTGGCCGGCCCGAAATTCACCGTCTGCCAGGGTGGCACGTTCGAGCGGGCGTCGGATCCCTGGGTCACCTTCGGGCCCACCGGCGACGCCTATTTCATGAGCTTGTCGTTCGACTTCGATCCGGCGATCTTTGGAGGCCACAGCGCGATGCAGGTCAGCAAGTCGACCGACGGTGGCCACAGCTGGGCCACTCCGGTGACGCTGATCGAGGACAACGACCCCAACGTCCTCAACGACAAGAATTCGCTTACCGCCGATCCGACCAACGCCAACCGCGTCTTCGCCATCTGGGACCGGCTCGAGCTGTTCTCGGCCAGCGCCGCCCAGCAGAAGGCGATGGCTCAGGCGATTGCCGGCCAGCATGACAAGGTCATCATGGCCGGCCGCACGATGCGCGCCCTGCAGGCGAATGCCGCCAAGGCGGCGGCGGCACCGCCGCAATTCAAGGGTCCGACCTACTTCACGCGCACGAAGGACGCCGGTGCGACGTGGGAACGGCCTGTCATCATCTACGACCCCGGCGCCAACAACCAGACCATCAACAACCAGGTCCTCGTGCAGCCCGATGGCACGCTCGTCGCCATCTTCACCGAGATCCTGAACCTCGCCAACGGCGGCGTGCGCGTGAACATCTCGCTCAAGAAGTCGACCGACAGCGGCTTCAGCTTCGTGCCGACCAACCGCGTCATCCACGCGGCGCAGATCTTCAGCAACGCCATCGTCAACCCCACGGGCACCGTGACCCCCGACTTGCAGGAGCCCGTGCGCGACGCCGGCCTGCTGTTCGATCCGGCCGTCGACCCGCACAACGGCAACCTCTATGTCGTCTGGCAGGACAATCGCTTCAGCCGCAAGAATGCCGTCGACCAGATCGCGTTCGCGATGTCCACCAACGGCGGGCGCACCTGGTCGAATCCGATCAAGATCAACAAGACGCCGTCCAACGCCAACGAAGGGCGGGAGGCTGCCTTCGTCCCGACCATCGCAGTCAACAGCGACGGCGTGCTGGTGGCGACCTACTACGATTTCCGCAATGACGACAACACCGGCGAGCTCGCCGACCAGTTCGCCCTGTTCTGCGATCCGGCGGCGAAGAACTGCGCCAACAAGAATAGCTGGGGCAACGAGAAGCGGCTGACCGACACGTCCTTCGACATGCTCGACGCGCCGGTCGCCCGCGGCCACTTCCTCGGCGACTACATGGGTTCGGCCTCGGTGACCGAAGACGTGCATCCCGCCTTCGGCATCGCCGATGGCGCCAACCAGACGAGCATCTTCACGCGCCTCATCACGGTGACGCCCACCGTCGCCGTCGCCGGTCGGTAGTCCGGCAGCGAACGATCTCCGAAAATTGCTCGCTCGGGGCCGCCCTTCGGGGCGGCCCCGTTCTTTGCGGTTCGCCCTCAAGCACATCTTCCTAGGCAAGGACTCCCTGCGAACGTTGCAGTGCCATGACGTTCGCACGAAGGCACCCAACACAAATTTGCCACCTAGCGATCGATTGTTTGCAGGCTTACAGTCACTGCGCGGATGGCTCCGTCGTTGCGCGGATGACGGAAGTCCCAATTGTCTGACGGCTCGGACGGGGCCCCCGACAGGCAAATAGGGAGAACCCGAAAAATGATTCCGCGAAAAGTCTTGGAGGAAGCGTATCCGCTGACGCGGCGCACCGCGCGTCGCTGGGCGACCGTCCTGGCTATCGGAACTGCTGCTCTTGCATGGGCGCTTCCGGCCGGCGCCGCCGGCCCGGCCGCGACGCTCGGCCCGCTCGTGCAGATCAGCGGCCCCAGCCTCTTCAACGGCTGCACGGCCGATGATCCCGGCACCCAGGAATCCGAGGGCTCGAGCTTCTTCGTCAACAGCGAGATCGAGCCCTTCATCGACGTCAATCCGGCCGCTCCCGACCACCTGATCGCCGTCTGGCAGCAGGACCGCTGGTCCGACGGCGGCGCCCGCGGGCTGGTCTCCGCCTTCAGCGAGGACGGCGGCGCCAGCTGGGAGACGGTGACGCCGCCGACCTTCACCGAATGCTCGAAGGGCACCTTCGAGCGCGCCTCCGATCCGTGGGTCACCTTCGCGCCCAACGGCGACGCCTATTTCGAGAGCCTTTCGTTCGACGAGGACCTGACGATCTTCGGCGGCCACAGCGCCGTGCAGGTCAGCAAGTCGACCGACGGCGGCCACAACTGGGGACCGCCGGTGACGCTGATCGAAGACAACGATCCCAACGTCTTCAACGACAAGGAATCGATCACTGCCGATCCGACGAGTTCCAACCGGGTCTACGCGACCTGGGACCGGCTCGAGAACTTCAGCTCGACCGAGCAGGACCGCAAGGCGCTGGCTGCGGCAGTTCGTCGCAGCCACGACAAGATCATCCTCGCCGGTCGCGTGCTGCGGCAG
>JBKOWC010000092.1:0-6708 GCA_046724215.1 Pseudomonadota bacterium
GTCATTGAGTCCGCCGGCCACATGGCGCACATGGAAGCCGCCGCCGAGATCAACCGCCTGATCGCCACGATCGCGGGATAGGGCGCATTGCGCCGAGGTGCTGAAGCCCCCTGGTTGATTCCCCCGCGAAAGCGGGGGTCCAGGAGGTCGGCGCGTCGCTTGCCCTGGGCCCCCGCTTTCGCGGGGGAATCACGAGAGAGATGCCTTGGTGATCAACGGGCGAACCCGTCTCCTGCCGCCGGCAAGACCTGACGTTCTCTGGCGATGGCCGACGTCCACTCGACGCTGGGGCGCATCCCCCTGTTCGCGGGGCGCTCCCTCAGCGGGCTGATCGTCCAGCCGCTCGCCAGCCTCACCAACCGCACCTACAAGATCGCGCTGGATGGCGAACGCTACGTGCTGCGGATTGCCGGGCGCGGCACGGAGCATTTCATCGATCGGACGGCGGAGTTGCGCAATGCGACTCTGGCATCCTCGATCGGCGTGGCGCCCGACCTGCTGTTCTTCGACGCCGCGGACGGCACCATGCTGACGCGCTACATCGCCGGCACCACGCTCGATGCCGCCCGCATGCGCGAGCCCGCCACTCTGCAATTGGCCGCCCGGACGCTGCACCGGCTCCACGCCAGCGGCGTCGCCTTTGCCGGCAGGATGGTTCTCTTCCCCAAGCTCGACGAGTATCTGGCGCTCATGGCCGCGCGCGGGCAGGACGATCGGGGGCTGCTGGCGGCCCGGGCGCGCATCGAACGCCTGCGGCCCGCATTCGAAGACGGGGCCACGGCGCTCGTGCCGTGCCACATCGATCCGACGCCGCCCAACTTCCTTCTGGCGCTGCAGCCGGCCGGTCCGCCGGCCATGTATCTGCTGGACTGGGAATATGCTGCGATGGGCGAGGCGGCCTGGGATTTGGCGGGCTTGTCGATCGAGGCCGAATTCGGCGAGACCGAAGACCGGCTCCTGCTCGCCGCCTATTTCGGCGATCCGCCGCCCGCCGCCGTTGCGCGCTTTCGGCTGCACCAGGCGCTGCTTCGCCTCGTCGCGGGCAGCTGGGCCGTCGCCCACGCCGGCGAGAGCGAGGCGGATGAGCTGCTGCTCGCCATGGCCGACCGACGGATCGCCGAATTCGAGGCCCAGATGCGGTCGCTGGCGGCGTCCGGCATCATCACCGGTTGAGCGCGCAAGCACTCTTTCCATCGCCTTGCTGGCGTCCTATAGTCGCAAGCCTCAACGGGGTGCCCGCGTGGCTGAGAGGTTGCCGGATTCCGGCGCCAACCCGACGAACCTGATCCGGATAATGCCGGCGGAGGGATATGAGTTCGGCTGTCCAGCGTGCTCCTGTCGCTTCCGTCGCTTTTTGGCGGAGGACCTGATATGCGCAAATTCCTAGGCGCCCTTGGCGCTATCCTCGGCTTTCTGGCTGCCCCGACCTGGGCGGCCGACAAGCCGACGCTCACCGTCTACACCTACAACTCCTTCACCGCCGACTGGGGGCCGGGCCCCGCTGTCAAGAAGGCGTTTGAGGCTACCTGTGGCTGCCAGCTCGACTATGTCGCGGTCGAGGACGGGGCGGCGCTGCTGACCCGGCTGCAGCTCGAGGGCAAGAGCACCAAGGCCGACATCGTCCTCGGTCTCGACACCAACCTGACGAGCGAGGCGACGAAGACCGGCCTCTTCGCGCCGCATGGCATGGACCTCTCGGGTCTCAAGCTGCCCATCGCCTGGAACGACCCGGTGTTCGTGCCGTTCGACTACGGCTACTTCGCCATCGTGTACGACAAGACCAAGCTGGCGAAGCCGCCGACCAGCCTGGCGGAGCTGGTCGATGGCGATCCCAGCCAGAAGCTCCTGCTGGAGGACCCGCGCACCAGCACGCCCGGCCTCGGCTTCATGCTCTGGATCAAGCAGGTTTATGGCGACAAGTCTGATGCCGCTTGGGCCAAGCTGAAGCCGCGCATCCTCACGGTCAGCAAGAGCTGGGACGAGGCCTACGCGTTGTTCACGAAGGGCGAGGCGCCGATGGTGCTGAGCTACACCACCTCCCCGGCCTATCACATCATGGAAGAGAATACCGACAAGTACGTCGCCGCGCGCTTCGCGGAAGGTCAGTACATGCAGGTCGAGGTCGCCGGCCGTACGGCCAATTCGGCGCATGCGGATCTGGCGAAGAAGTTCCTTGCCTTCATGGTCACGTCCGGTTTCCAGGATCCGATACCGACGACCAATTGGATGTACCCGGTCATCGTGCCCGCGGGCGGCCTGCCGTCGGCATACGGAACGCTGGTGCAGCCGGCAAAGGCGCTGCTGTTCGCACCCGACGAGGTGGCGGCGCATCGCAAGGCCTGGATCGACGAGTGGCTGCAGGCCATGAGTCGATGAAGGGGCGGCTGGTCCCGGGCGCCCTGACATTTGCCGTCCTGGGACTGGTCATCGGCGGCGCTGCCGTCGGCCTGGTGCGCGCCGCCGACGGTTTCGAGATCGGCGCCTTTCTGCGCAGCACCTACACGCAGCGCGTGGCCGCCTTCACGGTCGGCCAGGCGCTGCTGTCCACGTTGCTCAGCGTCGGTCCGGCCATCCCGGTGGCACGGGCGCTCGCCCGCCGCCAGTCGTTTCCCGGCCGCCGCCTGCTGCTGCGCCTGCTCGGCCTGCCGCTGGTGCTGCCGGTCATCGTCGGCATCTTCGGCATCGTCGTCGTCTACGGCCAGTCCGGCTGGATCAATCGCGGCATGGCTGTCATGGGCGGGCAGGGGTGGCAGTTCCTCTACAGCCTGCCGGGCATTCTCATCGCCCACGCCTTCTTCAACCTGCCGCTGGCGGTACGGCTCCTGCTGCCGGTCTGGAGCGCCATACCCGGCGAGACTTGGCGGCTCGCCGCCCAGCTCGGCATGAATTCGCCGCAGCTCTTCCGCCTCATCGAATGGCCGCTGATCCGGCAGGTCCTGCCGGGCATCGCCGGCCTGGTCTTCATGCTCTGCTTCACCAGCTTCGCGATCGTGCTCACCCTCGGCGGTGGCCCGGCCAACAGCACCATCGAGGTGGCGATCTACCAGGCCGTGCGCTTCGAGTTCGATCTCGGCAAGGCCGTGCAGTTCGCGGTGTTGCAGGTGGCCATCTGCGGGCTGCTGGTCGCCATCGGCCAGCGCTTCGTCCGCGACACGCCGCTCGCGGCCACGGCGCAGCGCGCGCAGGACCGGCCCGATATTGCCAATCTCGCCGGACGCATCTTGGATGCGGTGCTGCTGGTGGCCGCCGCCGCCTTCGTCCTGCTGCCCCTCGCCGCCGTCGTTCGCGACGGCGTCGCCGGACCGGTGCGGACCGTGCTCGCCGATCGTTCGTTGTGGGCCGCCGCCGGCCGGAGCGTGGCGGTCGCCCTCGGCGCCGGCCTGCTGGCGTTGCTGCTCGGCTGGGGCCTGCTGCTGACCAGCCGCGAGCTGCGCTTGCGCCGCTACCGCCCGCGGCAGGCGACAGCGCTGGAGACCGTCGCCTCGCTCGTCCTGGTCGTGCCGCCGCTCGTCATCGGCACCGGGCTGTTTGCGATCCTCGTGCCGATCGCCGATGTTTTCTCGATCGGCCTCGTCCTGGTCATCGTCGTCAACGCCGTGATGGGCCTGCCCTATGTGATCCGCACGCTGGGCCCGCCGATGATGCAACTGGCCGAGCAGCACGATCGTCTCTGCGCCAGCCTCGGCGTCGACGGCTGGAACCGCCTGCGCCTCGTCGAATGGCCGGTGCTGCGGCGCGCGATCGGCGCCGCGCTCGCCCTCGCGGCGGCGCTCTCGATCGGCGACCTCGGGGTGATCGCGCTCTTCGGCACCCAGGACACGCAGACCCTGCCGTTGCTGCTTTACAACCGGATGGCGGCCTATCAGCTCGACGCCGCGGCCGTGACGGCGCTCGTCCTGGCGGTGCTGTGCCTCGGACTGTTCGTGACCATCGAGCGCGGCGTCGGCGGCCATGGCCACCATTGATCTCGCGATGGTGACATTCCGCTACGAGGACATGCAGATGCGCTTCGACCTGCATGTCGGGTCCGGCGAGCTCCTGGCGCTCATCGGGCCGAGCGGTGCCGGCAAGAGCACCCTGCTGTCGCTCATCGCCGGGTTCGAGCGGGCGGAATCGGGCGCCATCCGCATCGACGGCGCGGACGTGACGCGCGTGCATCCGGCGGCGCGTCCCGTCACCATGCTGTTCCAGGACCACAATCTCTTCGCCCATCTCGACGTCGCCGCCAATATCGGTCTCGGCGTCCATCCCGGCCTCAGGCTCACAGCGGACGATCGCGCCAAGGTCGACTGGTCGCTGGCCCAGGTCGGGCTCGAGGGCTTCAACCGCCGCCTGCCGGCACAGCTTTCCGGCGGCGAGCGTCAGCGCGTTGCGCTGGCGCGCAGCCTGGTGCGCAACCGGCCGGTCCTGTTGCTCGACGAGCCCTTCGCCGCGCTCGGCCCGGCGCTTCGCCGTGAGATGCTGGACCTCGTGCGCGCCCTGCAGCAGTCTCAGAATCTCACGGTCCTGTTGGTCAGCCATCAGCCGGAGGACGCCCTCTATGCCGCGCCGCGCACCGCCTTCGTGCATGAAGGGCACATCCTCCAGGTCGCGGACACACGCAGCCTCTTCGATGGCGCGGCGGTGCCGGAGCTGCGCGCCTATCTCGGCGAGACCTGGGTCAACGGCCGCCGGCCGGCTTGAATTTGTTCATCGATGAGCGCGGACGACCAGGGCCCCGTCATCGCCTTCCTCTCCGATCCCGCGACCCACGGCGTCGCCGCGGTCGAGCGGATCGACACCCATGCCTCCGTCGTCTTCCTGGCGGGCAACCGCGCCTACAAGCTGAAGCGCGCGGTCCGCTTCTCCTATCTCGACTATTCGACCCTGGCGCTGCGCGAACAATATTGCCGCGCCGAGCTGGCGCTCAATCGGCGGACCGCGCCGAGCCTCTATGAGGCCGTGCGTCCGGTCACGCGCGAAGCCGGCGGATTCGCGTTCGGCGGACCGGGCCCGGTCGTCGACTGGGTCGTGGTCATGCGCCGCTTCGACCAGGACACGCTGTTCGACCGGCTCGCCGAGCGGGGCGCGCTGACCGCACCGCTCGTCCTCCACCTCGCCGCGCAGATCGCGCAATTCCATGCCGCGGCGGAGGTCGATGCAGACGCGGGCGGCCTTGCCGGAATGCGCGAGACGGTGAAAATCAACGCCGACAACCTGGGGGCGGCGCCGGCCGATGTCTTCGATGCGGTCGATGTCGCGCGGCTGACGGCGGCGACCGATGCGGCGCTGGCGCGCGTCACCGAAACGCTGGAATCCCGCCGCCGCGGGGGCCGCGTGCGCTGGTGCCACGGCGATCTGCATCTGCGCAACATCTGCCTCGTCGAGGGACGCCCGACGCTGTTCGACTGCATCGAGTTCAGCCGCCTCATCGCCTGCATCGACGTGTTCTACGACCTGGCGTTCCTGCTGATGGACCTGCACGGGCGCGGTCTGGACCAGGCGGGCAACGCGATCTTCAACCGCTATCTCGATCTACGCGACGAGAGCGACGGCCTGCCGGTCCTGCCACTGTTTCTGTCCGTCCGTGCCGCCGTGCGCGCCCACGTCACGGCCGCGGCCGCCGGCCAGCAGCCCCCGTCCGAGCCGCGGGTCGAACTGGTCGGCACGGCGCGCCGCTACCTGACACTGGCTACGGCGCTGTTGCGGCCGGCGCCGCCGCGCCTGATCGCCGTCGGCGGTCTCAGCGGCAGCGGCAAGTCGGCGCTCGCCTACGCGCTGGCCCCCGACATCGGCGGCGTCCCCGGCGCCCGCGTCGTCCGCTCCGACGTGATCCGCAAGCAGCTATTCAAGGCCGGATTGACCGACCGCCTGCCGCCGTCGGCCTATGAGAGCGAGACCACCGAGCGTGTCTACCGGCGCATGGCCGAGATGGCGGAGGCGGCGCTGGCGGCCGGGCACAGCGTCATCGCCGACGCCGTGCACGCCGATCCGCGCGAACGATCGGCGATCGCCGCCGTCGCCCGCAGGTCAGGCGCGCCCTTCAGAGGCTTGTGGCTCGATGCCTCAGGTTCCGTGCTCGAGGCGCGAGTCACGGATCGTCGCGGCGACGCATCCGACGCCGATGCGGCCGTCGTCCGCCGCCAGCAGCGCTATGACCTTGGTGCCCTCGAGTGGCACCGGATCGATGCATCAGGGGCCGCCGCGGACGTCGCGAAACGCGCGCGCGAATTTCTGACGGGCGGCATCGACGCTCAGCCGACGCGGTGACGCGGCGCTCCGCCGACCGACACCAGCGGCACGAAGGCGACCGGCAAAACGACGCGCTCGGCAATCTCGCCGGCGGCAGACTTCTCGACGAGGGTCAGCTCCTGGTTGCGCGGCGGACCGATCGGAATGACCAGCCGGCCGCCGGCACGCAGCTGCTGCAGCAGAGGGTCGGGGATTTCGGCGGCCGCGGCGGTGACGATGACTCCGTCGAAGGGCGCCTGCTCCGCCCATCCGTCATTGCCGTCGCCGGCCCTGACGGTCACGTTGCGGTAGCCGAGCCGGGCGAGGCGGGCGCCCGCTTCTTCGGCGAGTTCCGGAATGGCCTCGATGCTGTAGACGTGACCGGCGAGTTCGGCCAGCACGGCGGCCTGATAGCCGGATCCGGTGCCGATCTCGAGTATCCGGTGGTCGGGCTTCGGTTCCAGCAGATCGGTCATCAGCGCGACGACGAAGGGCTGC
>JBKOWC010000078.1:0-6883 GCA_046724215.1 Pseudomonadota bacterium
GTGAGCTTGTCGATCAGGCTGTTCCGCCGGATCGCCGAGAAGCAGCCGAGCGGAATGCCGAGCAGCACCGACCAGCCGAGCCCCGCTGCGATCAGCAGGAGCGTATCCGGCAGGTTCTCCATGATGATCTTCGAGATCGGCCGGTCGGTCAGCGGATCGGTCGGCAGCGTCCCCCGGGCGAAGTTTCCGACGAACAGCGCGATCTGCACCGCCACCGGCTTGTTCAGGCCCATTTCCTCGTTCAGCCGCGCCACCCGTTCCGGCGTGGCCCGCGGCCCCAGCATGATCGTCGCGAGGTCGCCGGGAAGCACGCGCGTCGCGCTGATCAGCACCGTGATCGCCGTCAGGCAGATGATCAGCGCGAGCCCCACGCGCTGCGCCGCATAGATCAGCATCCGAGGCGACCGCCGGCGCCGGCGTACCTCTCAACAGCGGAAGGAGGCGCCCCCATGCTGCGTGCGCCGAGGCATGAGGGCCGCGCCATCAAGTCATCTTGAAGCCGTTGAAATAGGGATAGGTCGCCGAATCGAACACCGGCACGATGTTGTCGTGATGGATGTAGATCTTCGGCTGATGCGTGATCCACACATAGGCGCCGGTGTTTTCCATGATCTCCTGCATGCGCAGGTAGATCTTGGCGCGCGCGGCGTTGTCGGTCTCGGCGAGGCCCTTCTTCCACAGGTCCTCGAATTCCGGATCCGACCAACGCTCCCAGTTCCACACGCCGACCTGGTCCTTGATGAACCATTGCAGGATGTCCGACGGATCGGGCTGCGTGCGGTACTCGATGAGCCACAACTCCAGCGTCTTCCAGGCGTCGCCCTTGGACTCCAGCCCCAAGTCCCAGAACGGGCCGGAATCGAGCGGCGTTATCTTCACCGTGATGCCGACATCCGCGAGGTTGGCCTGGATGATCTGCGCCGCCGCGAGGCGTTCCTGCAGGTTCTCCATCTTGATTTCGAGATCGAGCTTGGACACGCCCGCATCGCTCAGCAGGGCCTTCGCCGCCTTGGGATCGTAGCTGTAGCCGGCCTTTTCCCGATAGCCGATGCAGCCGGGCGTGACCGGGCCGTATGCCTTGGGTGCCACGCCCCCGTAGGCCGCCTGCAGGATGGAGTCGACGTCGACCGCCCGCTGGATCGCCTTGCGGACACGGATGTCCTTGAGCTTCGGGTTATCCGTGTTCATGCCCATCCACTGGAAGTAGGGTCCGTTCAGGACCTCGAGCTTGCTCTTCTCCGGCAGCTTGGCTTTGTAGCGGTTGTAGGAGATCGCAGCGATCTCCGTTAGATCGAGCTCGTTCGCCTCATAGGCGAGCTCGGCCGCGTTGGGGTCCTCGATCGGGATGATCTGGATCTCGTCCGGATCCGGCATCGGCCCCTTCCAGTCGGGGTTGCGCGAGAGCACGATCTTCTGCTTCGGCACCCACTGGGTCAGCACATAGGGTCCGCAATGGGCAGGGATCTCCGTCGCGTATTTCTTCTCCGGCAGCTTCTCGACCGCGGCCTTGCACACGATCGACCCGACGACCGTCGTCATCGACAGCAGCCATACCGGCGCGAACGGCTTGTTGAGCACGATGATGCCGGTGTATTTGCCGGTCACGTCGACATGGTCCAGCGACGACCAGCTGTCCTTCCATTCCGAGGTCAGGATGCGCTCGAACGAATATTTCACGTCGTCGGCGGTGACCTCGCCGTAGCCGCCGCTCCACATGAAGCCGGGCTTGAGCGCGAAGGCGATATGCGTCCCGTCGGTTTGCCCGAGCTTCTCCACATAGGGCGCCGGCGCCCAGGACCAGCCGTCCGGCGACTTGGCCGCGACCGCCAGGCGCGGCAGCGTCGCGTAGGCGATCGGGATCTCCATCGCGCCGATCATGTAGCCGGGGTCGAGCACCTTGATGTCGATATCGGCGCGGACGCGGACGAGCTTCGCGCCCGCCGCCTGCGCGCGGCGGCCGTCGAGGCCGAGTGCGGCAACGGCGGCGAGGCCGGCCGCGCTGATGACGAGGTGGCGACGGCTGATGTCGTATGGGCTCATGCGTTTCTCCCTGCTCTTGGTCTCCGCGATGCCACGGAGCTGTTCTTTGAGGCCGGCGGCGAATCTAGAACAATTCCCTGCCGCGTGCATACCCCCGACATGCGGAAGCGGCGGTCGCTATGTGGCATCATGCGACATCGGTTGGTTGGAAGCCGACCGTGCCGGCCTCCCCGTGTCGCACGCGTTCGACGTCACACACAGTCGCGTTTGTGCCGCACCCGCCAGTTGCGCGAGACCATGCGCGTCTCCCCCTCATAGGCATCGAGCCGCGCCTCGACCACGAACTCGGTCGGCGTCGAGCGCACGACCGTCCGGGTATCGAACCGTGTCTCCCAGTCGCCACGGCCGACCCGGCGCGTGGAACTGATATCGATGCGCGCCGAGTTCGGGTCGTCTTCCCCGATGCTTAACACCTCCTTGCGCCGGAAGTCGCACGCAAGGTCGATCGCATCGATGGTGACGTGGCCGGCGTCATCGGCGGTCGTGAAGACGGTCTCGCCGGTGGTCAGATCCTGCGCGACCGTCTCGACGGTGCGGTCCGCCCGGTGCACGGTCGTCGCGAGCGGCGGCGCGGCTTCGGCAGGCTGGAACGGCGGCAGTCGGTCGTCGTCGCTCCGCCGCGGCCGGACCGGCAGCTCGATCCGGCTTGCCCCCGTGAAGAGCGTGAGCGTGGCCGGTTCCGGCGACGGCCAGGCGATCGGCCAATAGGACGTGGAGATGGCGACGCGCAGGCGGTGCCCGGCGGCGAACGCATGCGCGATGTCGTTGAGCTGGACGCGCACGCGATAGCGCTTGCCCGGCTCGAGCGGACGCGGGAATTCGTGGCTCTCGCGATGCGACAGATTGAGCAGGCCGTACGTCACCCGCAGCGACGATCCGTCCGGCGCCACGTCGTTGAGACGAACGCAGACCTGCGCTTGCGGCCGGTCGGCGGCGAGCTCGAGCGCAACGACGGGTGCGCCCAGTATCTCCAGCGGCGCGGTCAGGGGGGCGCTGTCGAAGACCAGCGACTTGCCGTCCTCGGCGCGCTGGTTGGCCGGCAGGTCCGGCGCATAGCCATAGGCGCACCAATGCCCTGCCAGCACGCCGATGCTGAGCGGCGACCGGTGCAAGAGCGACGTGTCCGCGCCAGGCTCCGTCCCAAGCCCATCGTGGTTGAGGGCGAACTGCCGCGACCTGATGTTCGGGCTGGGCCATGACGGCTCGGCGACCCAGCGGCCCGGCCGCTCGGCGTAGTAGGTGCGCGGCGGCACCCAGTCCTGCATCCACACGCGGTATGCCGGCTCGCCCATGATGCCGGTCTCGATGCCCTTGAGCCACTGGTCCCACCAGCGCAGGCACTCCTGCAGGAATCCGATCCGCGGGCCGGGTTCGGCGAAATGCGGATAGCGGTGCGCCCACGGACCGATCAGGCCCTTCTTCGGGCAGCGGAGCCCGGCAAGCAGCCGCGGGATGGCGTTGGAGTAGCCGTCGGCCCACCCGCCCACGGCATAGACCGCGCAGGTGATGTCGGCATAGTTCTCGCAAACCGAGCCGTGCTTCCAGAAGGCGTCGCGCCGCTGATGCTGCAGCCAGTTGTCGATCAGCAGCGGCTCGTTCTCCAGCCGGTAGCGCCACATCTCGCGCCAGCGCTCGCCGACTAGTGCCGGATCGGGCGGATGCGCCATGAGGGCGAACATGGCCGAGGCCCAGGCGACATTGTCGACGAGCATGCAGCCGCCCATGGCGTGGATGTCGTCGGCATAGCGGTCGTCGGTCGAGCAGAGGGAGATGACGGCCTTGAGTTCCGGCGGCCGCCGCGCCGCCACCTGCAGCCCGTTGAAGCCGCCCCAGGAGATGCCGATCATGCCGCAGGCGCCGGTGCACCAGGGCTGCCGCGCCAGCCATTGGAAGACCTCCAGGCAATCGTCCTGCTCCTGTTTCAGGTATTCGTCGAGCAGCAGCCCGTCGGATTCGCCGGACCCGCGCATGTCGACGCGCACGGCGGCATAGCCATGGCCGGCGAAATAGGGGTGGGTAAGCGCGTCGCGCTCGGCCGTCCCGTCGCGCTTGCGATAGGGCAGGTATTCGAGGATTGCGGGCACCGGATTCCGCTCGGCATCCTCCGGCAGCCAGATGCGGGCCGCCAGCCGCGTGCCGTCGCTGAGCGGAATGAACAGATTCTCGATCTCGCGCACGCGGCGCGGGAACTCGCTCACGGTCCTCATCAACGATGCCCTCGGAGGTTAGCTGAGCGTCAATCGCGCGTTGAAGGCGACGCAGATGCGTTCGCCCCGGCATCTATACGGGAAGACCGCATGCATGTGATAGCTGGGAAATAGGACGAGTGCGCCGGCCACGGGGCAGGCAGGATTGAACGCGTCGCCGATTAGCGGCAAATTGCCGCAGGGCATACGTTTAGGCGCCCTTCATCGCTCGCCCAGGATCGAGCCGGCGGGAAGGCGGCGCTCAGCTGTGCAATCGCAAGCGCGGAGCCGGCGCGTCGGGGGCGGCATTGTCGCCCAGGTCCATCGCCATGATCTGCAGACGTACGGCCAGGCAGCGCATTTCGTTGACTTTTGTCGGATGGCGCTCGGCGAGGACGAGCAGGCTGGTGGCGGTCTGGTTCAGGGACTCGACAAGATCACGGGTCGTCATGGCGCAATCCCCTACGAAGGAAGCGAACGACCGCAGGAAGGAAATCCCCTCGGGCGGCCCGCCTCACGCCCGTATCACGAATCGATTGGTTCGCGCGTGTCATAGCTGTGGCCGAAGCCGTTGTCCGGCTATGCCGCGGTGGCGCCGTAGTAGAGCGTCACCGTGTGCCTGGCCTCGGCGAAGAACAGCCACCGCTCGACGAGCACGCCGGCGATGGCAGAAACAGCGGCAAGGACGCTGGCCGCGGCGGCGACCGGCGGCACCAGCGCGATCGTCATCGCGGTGAGCAGGAACGGCATGACAAAGGCCAGGATGGTGGCGAAGGCGCGCAGCTTGTGGGCGTGCTTGCGGGCGATGCGATAGCCCATCTCCCGCATCAGGTAGTTGTCCCCCGTATGCGGCGCCTCGAACAGGCGCACGGCGCCGAGGTGGCCAAGGCCGGTGGCGCTGGCCGCCGTGCTGTCACCCCGGCTCCGGTCGATGAAGCGCCAGTATCCGAGCTTGGCCGGCCAGGCGATGGCCAAGGCGGCGATGGTCATCGCCGTCAGCCCTTCGGTCGACCGGCCGAACAGGTGCGCCAGCGCGTTGAGCCAGAGGGCGCCGGTCATCGCCGCCAGGAGCAGGTAGCAGGGCACGACGTAGCCGTTGTGCCAGCGCTGGATCGGCTTCAGCGACGCATAGATCATGCCGGTGCAGTAGACGGTGATGGCGGCCCAGGCGGCGGCGACCAGCCCGAAGATCCCCCAGGCGCCACCGTTGCTGCCGGCCAGGATCCAACCGGCGGCGAACAGGAGCGTCGGCACGTAGGTGGTCAGGCTGGCGAGGCCCTCGCGCGACAGCCAGGACGACCGCCATTGCGACATGGCGCGCCAGGCTCGTTCTGGATGGCCCAGATGAAGCGTAGAGGCCAGGAGGCCAAAGGTGACAGCGCCGAGCGCCAAGCCGAAGGCAGTGACACCGAACCATCGATCGGCCGGCAACCATCCGAGCGCACCGCCTACGCCCAGCAGGAACAACAGCCCATAGCCGGCTCCCGATGCGACCGTGAAGAAGATGACCGAAAAGGCGGGGTGCATCTGCGATGGACTAGCGTGAAAGCATCCGATCGATCCAGCGCAGGAACGGATTGGCGCTCGAAGCCGCCGCATCGTCGACGAGCGTTACGGCCGCGCCGGTGCAGCCGGCGGCCGTCTGCCGCGGGCGTGGCGGCAGGTATTTGTTGACGGGGCCGTAGTCCAGTTCGGGCATCAGGTCGTAGCCGCCGCGTGCGGCGACCATCTGTGAGACGGCGGACTCGGGATCGCCGAGATCGCCGAAGTGGCGCGCATTGACGGGGCAGGTGGCGACGCAGGCCGGCACGCGGTCGATCTCCTCCAGGTTCTCGTTGTAGATGCGGTCGATGCAGAGCGTGCATTTCTTCATCGTGCCGGAGTCGTGGTCATATTCGCGCGCGCCATAAGGGCAGGCCCAGGAGCAGAGCTTGCAGCCGATGCAGAGGTCCTCGTTGACGAGCACGATGCCGTCCTCGGCCCGCTTGTAGGACGCACCGGTGGGACAGACCTCGACGCAGGCCGGCTGCTCGCAGTGCAGGCAGGAGCGCGGGAAGTGCACGGTGCGCCCGCTGGCGCCTTCGCCGGCCTCGAAGCTGTGGACGCGGTTGAGCCAGACGCCATGCGGGTCGCGGCCGTAGGGGTTCTCGTCGGTGAGCGGCGCCATGTGCCCGCCGCTGTTCCATTCCTTGCAGTTCACCGCGCAGGCGTGGCAGCCGACGCAGATGTCGAGGTCGATGACCAGGCCGAACTTGCGGGCGCTGGGGGTCGCAGGCAGGGAGGTCACGGCCGCCTCGACGTCATTCGGCGCGACCGCGGAAGGCCGCGCCATAGCGCAGGACCCGCGGCCGCGGCTTGAGGTTCGGCGTCGGCGGCAGCGTCGCGAACGCCGGGTAGGTCTCGCCGGCTTCTTCCGGCGCCGCCTTCTCGACGCGCACGCGCAGGTCGTACCATGCCGCCTGGCCGGTGATGGGATCGCTGTTGGCCCAGCGATGCCCGTCGGCCCGCGGCGGCAACAACTCGGAGATGACGTGATTCAGGAGGAATCCGTCCGTGGATTCCGGCGCGTCCGCTGCCAGGTTCCAGGTCCCCTTCCGCTTGCCGATGGCGTTCCAGGTCCAGACCGTGTTTTCGTTGACGCCGTCCATCAGCTTCAC
>JBKOWC010000118.1:0-4469 GCA_046724215.1 Pseudomonadota bacterium
ATGCCGGCGCCTTCCTGATCGACCCGCAGGTCCTGCCGCTGACGCCGTTCCAGGCCATCGTCATCAGCGTCGCGAGCCTTGCCGGCGGCTGGCTGCTCTACGATGCGCTCTGCAAGTCGCCGCTCGGCCGGCATACCGGCCTGCTGGCGCTCGCCGTATTCGCGATGACGATCGCGGCGGCCTATCTCTTCACCCACGTCTTCAGCGGTCGCGCCGCCTTCGTCCATATCGGCGCCTTCCTCGGCACGATCATGTCGGCCAACGTCTTCTTCGTCATCATCCCGAACCAGAAGAAGGTCGTGGCCGACCTCATCGCCGGGCGCAAGCCCGATCCGGCGCTCGGCCAGCAGGCCCGGCAGCGCTCGCTGCACAACAACTACCTGACGCTGCCGGTGGTTCTGATGATGATCAGCAACCACTATCCGATCCTGTTCAATCTCGGCTATGGCTGGCTGTTCGTGGCCGCGATCATCCTCGGCAGCGCCTGCGTGCGGCACTACATGAACCTGACGGATGCCGGCCGGCGCGGCGACCGGATCGACTGGCTGCTGGTCTATGCCGCCGGCATTGCCGTCGTGCTGACGATCGCCAGCATCGATCTGTCGAATCAGAACCAGGGCGTGGTCGTGGCGGGACCGCCGGTGGACCTCGCCCAGGTCGTGCCGATCATCCAGACCCGCTGCACCGCCTGCCACTCCTCGACGCCGTCCGATGCGCACTTCAAGGCACCGCCCAAGGGCATCGCCTTCGACACGCCCGAGCAGATCGCGCAGCAGGCGGCGCAGATCCTGCGCGTCGCCGTGCTGACGAAGGCGATGCCGCTGGGCAACCGCACCGGCATGCTCGACGAGGAGCGCGCGCTCGTGGGCCGCTGGGCTGCCAACGCGCGGTAGGGGCGCGCTGCGCGCGCCCGCGGAGTCCGGCGGCGCCAGCGGGCGGGCGCAGCCCGCCCCTACGAAAGATTGACCGGAAGGCGCCGCGCGCCCCAGCCGCCGGGCCGGCCGTCGAAGACGCCCGCGCAGGGCGTGCCGCATTCGCGGCAGCGGCCGGCTTCGTCGAGGGTCCAGGCCGTCAGCTCATACCAGTCGCGGCCGATCAGGACCGCGTTGCAGCCGTGGCAGTAGGTGCTGCCGCCGGCTTCGTCATGCACGTTGCCGGTGTAGACGTAGCGCAGACCGTTCCGACGGGCTATCCGCCGGGCGCGGGTCAGGGTCGAGGGCGGCGTCGGCGGCTTGTCCGTCATCTTCCAGTCGGGATGGAAGGCGGTGAAGTGCAAAGGCACGTCCGGCCCGAGGTGCTCCATGATCCACTGCGTTTCCGCCTCGATCTCGGCGTCGGAGTCGTTCTCGCCGGGGATCAGCAGCGTCGTGATCTCGAACCAGACGTTCGTTTCCTGCTTCAGATAGGCGAGCGTATCGAGGACCGGCTGCAGGTGGCCGCTGCAGACGCGGTCGTAGAAGCGTTCCGTGAAGCCCTTGAGATCGACGTTGGCCGCGTCCATGTGGCGATAGAATGCGGCGCGCGGCGCCGGGCAGACATAACCCGCGGTGACGGCGACGCTCTTGATGCCGCGGGGGCGGCAGGCGTCGGCGACGTCGATGGCATATTCATGGAAGATCACGGGATCGTTGTAGGTGAAGGCGACGCTGCGGCAGCCGAGCCGTTCGGCCGTGGCGGCGATCCCCTCGGGCGAGGCCGCAGCGGCCAGCGTTTCGACCGCGCGCGACTTGCTGATGTCCCAGTTCTGGCAGAAGCGGCAGGCGAGGTTGCAGCCGGCGGTGCCGAACGAAAGAACGGGTGTGCCCGGCAGGAAATGATTGAGCGGCTTCTTCTCGACGGGATCGACGCAGAAACCGCTGGAGCGGCCATGGGTCGTGAGCACCATGCCATCGCCCTGCCGCGCCCGCACGAAGCAGAGGCCGCGCTGCCCATCTCGCAGCTTGCAGAAGCGCGGGCAGAGGTCGCACTGAATGCGCCCGTCCGGCAGCGCGTGCCAGTAGCGCGCCGGCACGCAATCCTGCGCAAACGACTCGACCGTCACGACGCCGGGACTCGGCTGCATCACCCTATGATAGGCTCATGCGCGGCGCCGTTGAACGGACATCGACGGGAGAGGTGAGCCATGTCCAGAGTGAGGCCGTCGGCTGTCGCCGGATCGTTTTATCCCGCGGATGCGCAGGAGCTCGCGGCGGCCGTGCGCGGATATCTGGCCGCCGCGGCAGCCGCTGCTCCGGTGACGGCGCCGGCGCCGGCGCCGAAGGCCCTCATCGTGCCGCACGCCGGCTACGTATACTCCGGCCCGGTGGCGGCAAGCGCCTATGCGCGCCTCGCGCCGGCGCGCGAAAGCATCGAGCGGGTGGTGCTGATCGGCCCGGCGCACTATCTGCCGATCCGCGGCCTGGCGGCGAGCGGCGCGGACGCCTTCGCGACGCCGCTCGGCGCGGTTCCCGTCGATCGCGCCGCCATCGACAGTCTCGGCGACCTGCCGCAGGTCGCCGTCCGCGACGATGCGCATCGGCGCGAGCACTGCCTCGAGGTGCAACTGCCGTTCCTGCAGACCATCCTGAAGCGGTTTACGATCGTCCCTTTGGTCGTCGGTGGCGCCAGCCCCGACGCGGTGCGCGCGGTGATCGACCGGCTGTGGGGCGGACCGGAGACGCTGATTCTCATCAGTTCGGATCTCAGCCACTACCACGACCATGCCACCGCCCGACAGCTCGATGCAGCGACGGCGGCCGCCATCGAGGCGCTGGCACTGGAGCGGATCGGCGACGAGCAGGCCTGCGGGCGCATCCCGATCGGCGGCCTGCTGCTGAGCGCGCGGGCGCGGGGATTGCGCGCCGTCACGGCCGACCTGCGCAGTTCCGGCGATACCGCCGGGCCGCATAGCGAGGTCGTCGGCTACGGCGCGTTCCTGCTCAGCTGACGCGGTACTTGCTGGCGTAGTGCTTGCCGAGAATCTTGCGTGTCTGCTGGGCGAGGCGTTCGTTCGCCGGCGGCCGCGGCCGCCCGGTCTCTTTTCGCGGCTTCGGCCGCGCGGGTTTCTGCGGCGGCTTCATGCGATCTCCAGCCGTGGTTCCCGACCTATGAGATCGTCACGGCGCTGCCGATCGCAAGTCCCAACTGGCGGTCGGCGCGCCCCTGGTTGACGGCGATCTCGGCGAGGCCGTTTGAGTTCTCGTACCAGAACGCATCGCCCGGCACCGCGTCGCCGAAGGTGCGGGCGCGCCCCAGCATCCGGCCGCCAATGGACAGCCGGGCGCGATCGCCGAGGCTTGCGGCGCGCATCCCGGTCATCGCGTTGCCGAAGTGATCGACATAGACGATCTCCGCGAGATCGTCGGGCCATGCCGGCTGGCGCCCCCAGGCAAGGTCGCGCAGCTCGCCGGCTGGCGCCTCGCCGCGGGCGATGCGGGCGGCCACCGGCGCGAAGAGGTCGCGGCCGTGGAACGTGGCCGAGAGCCGCGGCGGCTGCCAGGTGATCTCCCACACTCGGGGCCGTTGCGCGCGGCGGATGACGATCTCGAAGAGGCCGTTGCCGGGCCCGACGAAGAACCGGCCGTCGGCCTCGACGACGACCGGCGGCCGCGCGCCGCCGACGCCGGGATCGACGACGCAGAGGAACGTCGTGCCCTCGGCGAACCAGGCGCTGTAGGCGGCGAGCAGGTAGGCCGCCGCCTTCGGGTTGCCGGTCGGCGCGTCGGCGAAGAGATCGATGAACGGGACGCCGGAGGCCTCGCGCTGCAGTACCGCCTTCATCTGGCCGGTATACGGCCCGGCGAGCCCGAAGTCGGTGAACAGCGCGATCATGCCGGAACCACCAAATCGCCTCGCATCCCGATCCGCGAAGCGGCGCCCTATTTCTCGGGAGCCGTTCCGGCGATCGGCGGCTCGATGGCGGAGATCGGCGTGGCGGTTGCCAGGCCGACTGACCGGGGCTGCAGCCGGTCCTTGTTGAGCAGCCGCTCGACCAGGTTGAAAATGCGCGTGAGGATGAAGACGAGCACGATGTAGACGACCGCCGCCGGCAGCAGCGACTCGTAGGTGCGGAAGCTGACCTTCCAGATGCTTTCCGCCGCGCCCAACACGTCATAGATCGTCACGGTCGAGGCGAGGGCGGTCGCCTTCAGCAAGAGGATTGTTTCGCCGCTGAAGGTGGGCAGGCTGATGCGAATGGCGCGCGGCAGCGTGATCCGCCGGACGATCAGCCATTTCGACATTCCGAACGCACGGCCGGCCTCGATCTCGCCGTGCGGGACGCCCTGGATGGCGCCGCGGAGAATCTCGCCGGAGTATCCCGCTGTGTTGAGACTCAGCGCCAGGATGACATACCAGAACCCGTCGCGGAGATAGGGCCAGAGAAAACTGCTGCGGATCGCAGGCGTCTTTCCGAATACTTCGCCGAGGCCGTAGTAGAGGAGATAGATCTGCACCAGCAGCGGCGTTCCCCGCATCAGGTAGATGTACAC
>JBKOWC010000251.1:0-3619 GCA_046724215.1 Pseudomonadota bacterium
GACCAAGCCGGGCTCCATGATCCATTCCCCCGGCCGCAGGGACTCCACGTCGTACTGCCCGCTCGGCCGCCGCGGCGCCACGCCGGCATAGCAGTAGTGACGCCCCCAACAGTCGACGACGGCGGCCGGTATCGGCCGTCCGTCCAGATAGCCGACGACCGGGCCGTCGGGGCGCGGCTCCATCAGGATGAAGTACTCGACGGGGCGGGGACGAATCAGCATGGCGGTTTCGGGACCTCGCGCGGACGGCCCCATGCGGACCGCCGGACGCATAGGTAAGCGGGCGGGTTCCTCAGGGTTCCCTTTGTGGGGAACGCTCATGCGCCGGCAATGCACGGTCGCCGTTCCGCTTATGCGTTCCTAATGCCGGCGGCCGTTGTCCCCTCTCGATCCTTTTCGCGGCCTTGGCCTAATCAGGGGCAGTTCGGAACGAACCCCGAGTCTGTGTCATGTCGAGAGCAAACTTCGCGACGACGGAGCGTCCCGTCGAGTACTTCATCCTGATGGAGCCGCGCGCCGACGGTCCGGTGATCGGCCAGTACGCCGGCCAGCCGATCGCGGCCGTCGTCGTGGACTATTTCGGCCGCCACTTCACCTACGCCGGCATCGCGCCGCGCCTGCGCAACGGGCGCTATGACGTCGCGGCGCTGCAGCCCGGCGAATGGATCGTCGAGCCCGGCCTGATCTATTTCGGCGATCCGACCGAGCCGCGCGGCCGGAAACGGCTTCCCTTCCGGATCCATTCCGTCTGATCCGTCATCCGGAGCAACACCATGCTCGATACCCTGATGCTCGTCTTCGGCGCGGGCATGTTCGTTCTTCTGCTTGGCTACGTCGCGATCTGCGACAGGATATGAGGCCTACCATGCTGTTCGACTATCTGCTGGGCGGCGCCGTGTCGCTCTTCGTCCTCGCCTATCTCGTCTACGCGCTCGTGCGCCCCGAGAAGTTCTAGGGAACTGCCATGACAGCCAACGGACTCCTGCAGATCGCGCTCTTCTGCGCGATCGTGACAGCCATTGCCGTGCCGCTCGGCACCTACATGGCGCGCCTCTTTGCGGGCGAACGCACCTTTCTCAGCCCGGTCCTCGGGCCGGTCGAGCGCGCGATCTATTGGGTCTCCGGCGTCGACGCGAGGAAGGAACAGCACTGGCGGACCTACGCGGTCGCCATGCTCATGTTCCACATCTTCGCCTTCGCCTCGCTCTACGCGATACTGCGCCTGCAGTATTACCTGCCATGGAACCCGCAGGGCATGACCGGCATGCGCGAAGACCTCGCGCTCAACACCGCGGTCAGCTTCACCACCAACACTAACTGGCAGAATTACGGCGGCGAGACCACGCTGAGCTATTTCGCGCAGATGGCCGGGCTCACCGTCCACAACTTCGTCTCGGCGGCGGCCGGTATCGCCATGGCGATCGCGCTCATCCGCGGCTTCGTGCGGCGTTCGGCGCAGACCGTCGGCAATTTCTGGGTCGATCTGACGCGCGCCACCCTCTACGTGCTGCTGCCGATCTCGATCGTCGGCGGCCTGGCCTATGTCTGGATGGGCATGCCGCAGAACCTGCACGCCTATGTCGACGCCACGACGCTCGAGGGCGCCAAGCAGACCATCGCCCAGGGGCCGGTCGCCTCGCAGATCGTCATCAAGACCGTAGGCACCAACGGCGGCGGCTTCTTCAACACCAACGCCGCGCATCCCTATGAGAACCCGACGGCGCTGAGCAACCTGCTGACGATGGTGCTGGAGTTCATGATCGGCGCCGCCCTCACCATGACCTTCGGGCGCATGGTCGGCAACATGCGGCAGGGCTGGGCCCTCTTCGGCGTCATGGGCATCCTGTTCCTCGCGGGCGTTCTCACCTCCTATTGGGCGGAAAGCGCCGGCAACCCGGCCTTCGCCTCGCTCGGCGTCGACCAGGTCGCGCGCGCCACCCAGGCCGGCGGCAATATGGAAGGCAAGGAGGTCCGCTTCGGCATCGTCAACTCGTCGCTGTTCGAGACGACCACGACCGACACCTCCGACGGCGCCGTCAACTCGATGCATGACAGCTACACGCCGATCGGCGGGTTGGTGCCGATCGTCAACATGCAGCTGGGCGAGGTCATCTTCGGCGGCGTCGGCTCCGGCCTCTACGGCATGCTGCTGTTCGCGATCATCGCGCTCTTCATCGCCGGCCTGATGGTCGGGCGCACGCCGGAGTATCTCGGCAAGAAGCTCGAGGCCCGCGAAGTCAAGATGGCCATGCTGGCGATGCTGGCGGTGCCTATGGCCACGCTCCTCTTCACGGCGTTGGCCACGGTGCTGCCGGCCGGCTTGGCCGGTCCCGAGAACGCCGGCCCGCACGGCTTCAGCGAGATCCTCTATGCCTTCGTCTCGCAGAGCAACAACAACGGCAGCGCCTTTGCCGGCCTGACGGGCAACACGCCCTTCTACAACCTGACCGGCGCCGTCGCGATGATGATCGGCCGCTTCGCCATCGCCATCCCGGTGCTCGCGATCGCCGGCTCGCTGGCGGCCAAGAAGCTGGTGCCGGCCTCGGCCGGTACGTTCCCGACCGACAACGGCCTCTTCGTGGCGCTGCTGATCGGCATCATCATCATCACCGGCGGCCTGATCTACTTCCCGGCCGATGCGCTCGGGCCGTTCGTCGAGCACCTGCAGATGCAGGCCAGCACGCTGTACTGAGGATAATATCCATGGACACGACAACGACAGTTCAACCTGTCGCCGAGGCCGCAGCCCATCGCCGGCGCGGCGTGGCCGGGATTTCCTCGGAGATTCTGATCGCGGCGGCGCGCGATTCGATCCGCAAGCTGCATCCGCGGACGCTGGCCCGTAACCCCGTGATGTTCGTGGTGGAGATCGTTTCCGCGCTCACGACCGTCCTTCTGATCCGCGACCTCATCGCCGGCAACGGCGACATCCTGTTCACGGCGCAGATCGTCTTCTGGCTGTGGTTCACGGTGATCTTCGCCAATTTCGCCGAGGCGGTGGCGGAAGGACGCGGCAAGGCTCAGGCCGAGAACCTGCGGCGCACACGCACGCAGACGCAGGCGAAGCGGCTCGCCTCGGCCGATACGCGGAGCTACCAGAAGGTCGCGGCACTCGACCTCAAGGCGGGCGACCTCGTGCTCGTCGAAGCCGGCGATGCGATCCCCAGCGACGGCGACGTGATCGAGGGCGTCGCGTCGGTCGACGAATCCGCCATCACCGGCGAGTCGGCGCCTGTCATCCGCGAGAGCGGCGGCGACCGCTCGGCCGTCACCGGCGGCACGCGCGTGCTGTCGGACTGGATCAAGGTGCGCATCACCGCGGCCCAGGGCTCGACGTTCCTCGACCGCATGATCGCGCTGGTCGAGGGCGCCGTGCGGCAGAAGACGCCGAACGAGATCGCCCTCAACATCCTGCTGGCGGGCATGACGATCATCTTCGTCTTCGCGACCGTCAGCATCCCGAGCTTCGCCGCCTATGCCGGCGGCAGCGTCCCGGTCGTGATACTGGTCGCGCTCTTCGTGACATTGATCCCGACGACCATCGGCGCGCTGCTGTCGGCCATCGGTATAGCCGGCATGGATCGGCTCGTGAAGTTCAACGTGCTGGCCATGTCGGGCC
>JBKOWC010000215.1:0-6436 GCA_046724215.1 Pseudomonadota bacterium
GTGTGTGGGCGCTCGCCGGCGACAGCCGCCGCGCCCGCGCCGGGCTACGCCGCGCCGCGACGGCGCTTGGGACAGTGTTCGCGCACCACGGCAGCATTTCCGCAAAGGCCTGACCAAGCAGACCTAGACATGGCATACGTCACCAACAGAGAGAGGGATGCGGAATACCATGCCGACGCGCGACCGCTTGAACCATCTTCAGCGTCAGGATGCTGGGGAAGATGCAAAGCTGAAGGCGCTCCGCAAGGCTGCCCGCGTCGGCGTTGCCGACATCGAGGCTGGTCGCTTTAGGGCGTTTGATACTGCGGAGGCATTGACTGGCTATCTCTCCGCAGAAGCCGCTAGAGCAGTCTCCGAAGTGGTGGAATCGCGCTGTTGCGCTTCTTTCAGATGAAAAACTCCCATTGATTCCCCCGCGAAAGCGGGGGTCCAGGGCGAGCGACGGTGCAGAGACCCTGGGCCCCCGCTTTCGCGGGGGAATCAAATCTGAGAACTTCGGTATCATTGCGTGCCAGCCTGATAGCGCAGCTGAGCCAGCTGTCCGACAACGCGGGACATGCTCCAGGGTGCTCCGCCAGACGAGAAGTCGAGTTACTCCCTACGCCGCGCTGCTGCGGCCGTTGGACGCGCCTTTGGACTGGTGTAGCTGCGCGACCTGTTCCTGCACGCGCTTCTCGAACACGTATTCGGCAGGGCGGGCATTGTCGAGCGGGATGTCCGGCGCCATCGGGCCTTCGGTCTTGATGCCGAAGAGGGCCACCTTCATGGCCTTCCAGGGACGTGCGAAGGTGTCGTCGACGGCGGTGCCCTCGTAGCCGCAATGCACCATGCAGTCCGCGCACTTCTCGTACTTGCCGGTGCCGTAGGAGTCCCACTCCGTGGTCTCCATCAGCTCCTTGAAGCTGCGGACATAGCCTTCGCCCAGCAGGTAGCAGGGCTTCTGCCAGCCGAAGACGTTGCGCGTCGGGTTCGACCAGGGCGTGCAGTGATAGGTCTGGTTGCCGGCGAGGAAGTCGAGGAACAGCGACGACTGGCTGAACCGCCACGTGCGCTTCTTGTCGCGGCGGAAAATGTCGCGGAACAGTTCCTTCGTCTTCTGCCGGTTGAGGAAGTGCTGCTGGTCGGGCGCTCGCTCATAGGCGTAGCCGGGCGAGATCGTCAGCATGTCGATGCCGATATCGTCCATGCAGTCGTCGAAGAACTTCGCCATGCGCTCGGCATCGACGCCGTCGAAGAGCGTCGCATTGGCGTTGACCCGGAAGCCCTTCGCCTTGGTCGCGCGGATCGCCGCCACGGCCTTGTCGTAGACGCCGTCCTGGCAGACCGACTTGTCGTGCTGGCCGCGGTCGCCGTCGAGATGGATCGAGAAGGTCAGGTAGGGCGACGGCGTGAAGAGATGCAGCTTCTTCTCGAGCAGCAGCGCGTTGGTGCAGAGGATCACGTACTTCTTGCGCGCGACGATGCCGGCGACGATCTCGCCGATCTCCTTGTGCAGCAGCGGCTCGCCGCCGGGAATCGCCACCATCGGCGCGCCGCACTCGTCGACCGCGTCGAGGCACTCCTGGACCGACAGCCGCTTGTTCAGGATGGCGTCGGGATAGTCGATCTTGCCGCAGCCGGCGCAGGCGAGATTGCAGCGGAACAGGGGCTCGAGCATGAGCACCAGCGGATAGCGCTTGTTGCGCTTGAGGCGCTGTTTGATCAAGTACGCGCCGACGTGCAGCTTTTGCTTCAGGGGTACCGACACTGCTCTCGACCTTTCGATTGCCTTCGCCTATGCCGCCGACTCTTTCGCCGCCCGGCCGTACTTGTCCGTGCTGCCATAGGGCGACCCCGCCACGTCCCACAGCATGTCCGGAAGCTTGAACCGCACGTTCTCCTCGACGCCTTCGAGATTCTGCACCTCGACGGCATCCAGTTCGCCCAGACGGGCGATGACCTGCTGCACCAGCTCCTCGGGCGCCGAAGCGCCGGCCGTGAGCCCGACGGTCTTCGCGCCGGCGAGCCAGGCCGGGTCGATGTCGTCGGCCTGATCGATGAGATAGCTGGGCACGTTCATCTCGGCGCCGATCTCGCGCAGGCGGTTGGAATTCGAACTGTTGGAGGAACCGACCACGAGAATGACGTCGACGTGGCGGGCGAGCAGCCGCACCGCCTGCTGGCGGTTCTGCGTCGCGTAGCAGATGTCGCGCACGTCCGGCCCGTTGACGGCGGGAAAGCGTTCCTTGATCCGGTCGATGATGACGCGCGTATCGTCGACGCTGAGCGTCGTCTGCGTGATGTAGGCGACGCGCTTGGGGTCGCGCACCTGGAGCTTGTCGACGTCGGCAATCGACTGCACGAGGTGCACCCCACCCGGGATACGCCCGCGCGTCCCCTCGACCTCGGGATGGCCTTCGTGGCCGATCAGGATGACGTCGAAGCCCTTCTCGGCATAACGCTGGCCCTCGCGGTGCACCTTGGCGACGAGCGGACAGGTCGCGTCGATGACCGGCAGGTCGCGCAGGGCGGCCTCGTCGGCCACCTTCTGGGCGACGCCGTGGGCGCTGAACACGGTGATGGCGCCGTTCGGGATCTCGTCCAGCTCGTCGACGAAACGGGCGCCGATGCTGCGCAGCTTCTCGACCACGCGTTTGTTGTGGACGATCTCATGGCGCACATAGACCGGCGGTCCGTATTTCTTGAGCGCGAGCTCGACGATCTCAACCGCGCGTTCCACACCAGCGCAGAAGCCCCTCGGTTGCGCGAGAATTACCAGCATACACTCCCAACCTTCCCCTCGGGCGCCGCGGTCGCGCCCCGGACAAGCTCGTCTTCACCCGTTTCCCCCGGTCGTCGACTTTCCGCGAACAGACCATAAACGTGCGACACAGAAGGCAGTACCATACCTTGAGGTGACCGGGCAAATATAACCGATGCGACGCGATGGGGTCGGCCGTCAAGGGGTCCATCCCGTTTACCGCAGCCGCCGGAAAGGTATAAAGGATGGTTCCCGGTGCAGCCTGGATAGGGATCAAAGAGTATGAGTCGCTTCAAGCAGCTGGTTTCTGGACTATGCCTTTCGTTCGTCCTATCGGGCCCGACCTCCAGCGCGATAGCCGGTCCGCCGAGTGATCTGATCGCCGGCCTCAATGCCAAGTTCATCGAGGTCATGAAGAATGCGGCGAACCTGGGCTACGACGGCCGCTACCAGGCGCTGGCGCCCTCACTCTCCGATGCCTACGATTTTGCGGAAATGACGCGCGTAAGCATCGGGCGCTATTGGCGGAACCTGACCGACGCGCAGAAGCAGCAGCTCGTCGGGGCCTTCCAGGCCTATTCGACCGCGACCTATGCCGCCCGCTTCAATGGCTTCTCCGGCGAAAAGTTCGAGGTCCTCGGCGAGGAGCCGGCGCCGGCCGGCAGCGTGCGCGTGAACAACCAGATCGTGCAGCGGAGCGGCGAGCCCATCCGCATCGACTATCTCCTGCGCCAGGAAGCCGGCCGCTTCCGCATCGTCGATGTCTTCCTCAAATCTTCGTTCAGCGAGCTCGCGATCCGCCGTTCCGAGTTCACGACGGAGTACGCCAAGACCGGCTTCGACGGCGTCATCGCCCTCATGAAGACCAAGGTGGCGAAAATGCAGACAGACGCCGGTACGTCCTCGTCGTCGAATTGAACGTCTCCGTCGTAGCGGATCCGGTGCGGCTGGTTCCCCTGCAACGATTCGTAGACTGCCCCACAACTTTGTTGATTCGCCTGCGAAAGCGGGGGCCCAGGGCCGCTGCTCCGTCGCTTGCTCCTGGCCCCCCGCTTTCGCGGGGGAATCATCCAGGGGCAAAATGGAACACGTGCAAGTCAATCATCTCCGAGGGCTGATTTCGCCTCCTTCAGGTCGTCGATGAACCGCGCGATCTCCGCCTCGCGGTCCTCGTCCGGGGCGCGCAGCAGGGCGGAAGGATGCACGGTGGCGATCACGGAGGGCGCCAGCGCCGAGGGCACGAGCTTTCCGCGCGAGCGCGTGACACGGAAATCGCGGCCGAGCAGCGCCTGCGCCGCGGTGGCCCCCAGGCAAACCAGGACCTTCGGCCGTACCAGGGCGATCTCGGCGTCGAGCCATGGCCGGCAGGCGCGCGTCTCCATCGCGTTCGGCTTGGAATGCATGCGGCGTTTTCCCCGCGGCGTCCATTTGAAGTGTTTGACGACGTTGCTCACATAGGCCTTTTCGCGATCGATGCCCGCGGCTTCCAGGCAGCGGTCCAGGAGTTGTCCGGCCGGGCCGACGAAGGGTCGGCCGGCAAGATCCTCGCGATCGCCGGGCGTCTCGCCGACCAGCATGACCGCGGCCTGTTCCGGCCCCTCGCCGAAGACCGTTTGGGTCGCCCGCGCGTAGAGCGGACAGGCCGTGCAGGCGGCTGCCAGCCGCCGCAGCTGGGCCAGGGTCGGATTCTCCGGAATGAGGTCGGCTGCCGTTCCGGTCCGCCTCGGCGTAGGAGATACGCGATCGTTGGGCATTCCCCTGAAACCGCACGGCCGACCCTGGGTTCCGGATCCTTGACGCCAATGGAACCAGACGCCATTGGCTTCCTTGATGTGTCAGTGGACGCCTGAGGTCGCCCTCGCGGGAAAGATCGGAACCCGAAATGCCGACCAAGTTGAAATCCAAGGCGAAGACAGCAAGCAAGAAGTACTGGTCCGCCGACGTGACGCGGAAGAGCAACGCGCTGGACCTCGAGCACGGGGCCTTCGCATCGGAAGATCCCAAGCGCATCGCGCAATCGCTCAAGCGTTCGGCCGAGCACAGCAAGCGGCGCAAGGCCGGTCCCTTCCAGTCGGCCATGTCGATGTTGAATTTCTACATCAACCGCGCCGGCAAGGCGCTGCCGGCGCGCCGCAAGAAAACGCTGAACGCGGCAAAGGACGAACTGCGCAAGATCTTCGGTCGCGCCTAGACCGGGCGGCGGCCGCGGGCCAGCCGCGGGGAGGGGCTCGCGAGTGACGATCGACATGGCTCTTTTTGGCCCCTGGTTTGATCCCTCGCCGCATGGCTCCATAGGCGGCGAAGGGGGATCCGGCGAGTGGCCATTCTGCGCACAGGGTTCGTCGTCTTGCTGATTCTGGCCGGTGCGCTCTGCGGCACGGCGCAGGCGAAGATCACCTACAAGACGACCATCGTCGGCGTCGCCGATTCCGACCTTGCCGACCAGCTCGAGGAGAGTTCGCAACTCGTTGCCCAGGAGGATGGGCGCACCGACAGCGAGGAGGCCCTGCGCCGGCGCGCCGTGGCCGATCTGCAACGGCTGCAGGCGGTCGTCCGCGCCGCCGGCTACTACGATGCGGCGCTCGCGTTCGACATCGATACGAAGCCCAAGTCCTGGAAAGTCACCGTGAAGATCGACCTCGGTCAGCCCTACCTCCTGCGCGAGGTGAAGCTGGAGGCGGCCAAGGGCGGCGCGCCGCCGCTGGCCGAACGCTTCAAGCCCGGCAACTTCGGCCTCAAGCTCGGCAAGCGCGCGGTCTCCGCCGCGATCGCCGACGCCGAGGCCAAGATCGTCCGGTTCTACGCCGAGAACGGCTGGCCGCTCGCCAGGATGACCGCGCACGAGGCGGTGATCGACCGCGCCGATCACAGCATGCACGTGACCTACACCCTGGACGCCGGCCGGCAGGCGAACTTCGGCCCGACCGATATCGGTGGCCTGAAAGAGGTCGACCGCGCCTACGTGGAGCGACGCATCGCGTGGCGCGAAGGGAGGATCTATGACCTCCGGAAAGTCGATGCCACCCAGCAGGCGCTGCTCGACAGCAATCTGTTCGCGACCGTGAAGATCTCGGCGGCCGATCAGGTCGGCGCCGACGGTCGCATAGCGATGAAGATCGATCTCGCCGAGCGGCGCCAGCGCTCGGTCGGGGCCGGCGCCTTCTACGACTCGAGCAGGGGACCCGGCGGGCGCGTGTTCTGGGAGCACCGCAACCTGTTCGGCGGCGGCGAACTGCTCCATCTCGAAGCAACCGGTGGCCTCAGCGAGTTCGGCGCACTGGCCCAGTTCCGCCGGCCCGACTTCCTGGCTCGCAACCTCGACCTCAGGACCGAGCTCGCGCTGACGGACGAGAATGTCAATGCCTATGACAGCAAACGCGCGACCGCCTTCACCGGCGTCGATCGTCATTTCAGCAAGGAGATCACCGCCGGGGGCGGCATCCAATTCGTCCAGGCGCATGTCCATGACGACACCGGGACGCAGAACTATTCGCTGGTCGGGCTCCCCCTGTACGTGCGCCGCGACGACACCGACGACCTGCTCAACCCGACGCGCGGAACTCGGCTCGGCCTCACCGCCACGCCGTTCAAGACCGTCGACGGCAGCAACCTGACGTTCTTGAACGCAAAGGCGACGGCGAGCGGCTACCAGCGCCTGGGCCGCAGCGACCGGTTCGTGCTCGCCGGCTTTGCCAA
>JBKOWC010000038.1:0-9942 GCA_046724215.1 Pseudomonadota bacterium
CTTGCGGCTTCATGGCTTTCTCTCTGAGTTATCACCGGGAGTGCCGGTGCGATAGCGACAACCCCCTATGGTGACATATCCGCCGCTTTCTATAAGCAAATTATGAGTTGTATTGGGGACTATAAATGGCGGAAATCCGCCATTGTTAGGCCGCTCCGTCGCTCATCCGCCGGAGCAGCCGCGCCGGGAGCTGCAGATGCAGCTCTTGCTTTCGGCGTCCTCAGGCTAGGACAGCCGGGCCTTCATCGGATATTTTCTCACGTGTTACCCCGGCTGTTACCCCGGGGCCATTTTTCTTGTTTTTGCCCTGGCCAGCCGGTCGCTAAGTTATTGGAAAGATTGGTCGGAGCGACTGGATTTGAACCAGCGACCCCCAGACCCCCAGTCTGGTGCGCTACCAGGCTGCGCCACGCTCCGACCTTGACCGCTCGCCGGCCCGGCCGCATGGCCGATCCATTCAATTCCGGCCGCAACGCACCCGACGGGGGCTACTGGTGCGCGATCAATGCGCTTCGTTATAGCGGCCGGGCGTGCGGGCTGCAACGCGCCTGCCGGCGTCCGGGCTCACCCGAGCGCTTGGCGCAAGCGATCGCGCAGAGCTTCCAGTTCGGCCAGGATCGCGCGCAGCTGCCGGCGGAACGGATCGCCCGCCTCTTCCTCTGATGCCGCCGCGGCGGCCGCCGGCTCCGGCGTATTCTCCGCCTCGATCTGTGCCAGTCGCTGCTTGAGCCCGCCGTCGCGCATCAGCTTCTGTACGCCCTTGATGGTATAGCCTTCATCGTACAGCAGCTCCCGGATGAGGCGCAGCAGGGCCACATCCTCGGGCCGGTAGTAGCGCCGGCCGCCGCCCCGCTTCAGGGGCCGGATCTGGGCAAAGCGCGTCTCCCAGAAGCGGAGGACGTGCTGTGGCACGTCGAGATCCTGGGCCACTTCGCTGATGGTACGAAAGGCCGATGACGACTTTTCGAGCCGCCGTGCGGACGGCGGGTTGGCGCCGCCGGCGGGAAGCGGGCGGGCGCCGGCACTCTGCGGCGATCTCACGCCGGACCTCCGGCGTTAACCCTGTCCTTCAGCACGTGCGATGCCCGAAAAACGAGGACCCGACGCGGATTTATCGGCACTTCTTCACCCGTCTTCGGGTTGCGTCCGATGCGCTGACCCTTGTTGCGCACGAAGAAACTGCCGAACGAAGAAATCTTCACGTTTTCGCCGCGCGCCAGCGCATCGGCGATCTCCTTCAGCACGGTCTCGACCAGATCGGCCGACTCGTTCCGCGACAGGCCGACCTCCTGGTACACCGCCTCGCTCAGCTGCGCTCGCGTTACCGTCGCATTCATCCCAGCCCCCGCCGGTTCTTCGTATCGTTGTTGAGGGAACGCTACTCTGAGCCGAGAAGTCAGTCAATTACAAAGGGATGTTCGCAGTCGTTGAAGTAGTGTCGCGGCCGATTTTTGACACAGCCGCAAACGCTTTGCTGGCAAAGAATGCTTCGCAGCCTACCGATGCAATGCCTTGATAAGTACGGAAAGTTATGGGCGAATGGCCCCGGAATCCGCTCCTACCAGCGGACGAGCGCCGAACCCCAGGTGAATCCGCCGCCCATCGCCTCCATGAGAACGAGATGGCCGGGCTTGATTCGCCCATCGGCGGTCGCCTCGGCAAGGGCCAGCGGAATCGATGCCGCCGAGGTGTTGGCATGGCGGTCGATGGTGAGCACGACCTTCTCGGGCGGCAGGCCCAGCCGGTGTCCCATGCCGTCGATGATCCGCTGATTGGCCTGGTGCGGCACGAGCCAGTCGATGTCACTGCCGGCGATGCTGTTGGCGGCGATCGCGGCGTCGACCGCCTCGGCGAGCTTCACGACCGCATGGCGGAAGACCTCGCGCCCTTCCATCCGCAGATAGCCGGTGGTCCGGGTGGAGGACGGCCCGCCGTCGACATAGAGCATGTCGTGGTAGCGCCCGTCGGAGAATATGTGGGTCGACAGCACCCCGCGATCCTCCTTGGAGCCGTTGCCCTCGCCGGCCTTCAGCACGACCGCGCCGGCCCCGTCGCCGAAGAGGACGCAGGTCGTGCGGTCATTCCAATCGAGGATGCGGGAAAATGTCTCGGCGCCGATGACGAGCGCCGTGCGTACCTGGCCGAGGCGGATGAAATTGTCGGCGACGGCGAAGGCGAAGACGAATCCCGAGCAGACCGCCTGCACGTCGAAGGCCGCCCCGCGCGTCATGCCGATGGCCGACTGCACGCGCGTCGCGGTGGCCGGGAATGTCTCGTCGGGCGTCGATGTCGCCAGCACGATCAGGTCGATGTCGCTGCCGGCCATGCCGGCCCGCGCCAGCGCCGCCTCGGCGGACTTGATCGCGAGATCCGACGTCAGTTCGCCATCCGCGACCACGCGCCGCTCGCGAATGCCGGTCCGCTGGGCGATCCATTCGTCGGAGGTCTCGATGCGGCGCGCCAGTTCCGCATTCGTGACAATCCGGCTCGGCAGGTAACCTCCGCAGCCGGAGACAAGCGAACGCACGGCCATCAGAGGCTGGCTGCCTTGGCGTCTGGCACTGGCTGCCGCGTCGTCAGGCGGGCGAAGTCTTCCTTGATCTTCTCGATGGCCCCGTGCACCGCCATGTCGATGGCGACGGCGATGGCGTTGGCAAAGCCCAGGGCATCGGTCCCGCCGTGACTCTTCACGGCGATGCCGTTGAGGCCGAGGAAGATCGCACCGTTGTAGCGCCTCGGATCGAGGCGGATGCGCAGGCCGTTGAGCGCCGGGCGGGCCATGAGATAGCCGAGGCGCGACAGCAGTGAGATGCGGAACGTGCCGCGCAGGAACTCGCTGTAGAGCTTGGCCGTGCCCTCGATGGTCTTCAGCGCGATGTTGCCCGTGAAGCCGTCGGTGACGATGACATCCACCGTGCCCTTGGCGATGTCGTCGCCCTCGACGAAGCCGTGGAAGCGCCCCGGCATGGATGTCCCGCGCAGGATCGCGGCGGCCTCGCGCAACGCCTCATGGCCCTTCAACTCTTCCGAGCCGACGTTGAGGAGTGCGACGGTCGGGTGCAGGACGCCGAGCACCGTGCGGGCGAAGACGTTGCCCATCACCGCGAACTCGACGAGATTGTTCGCGTCGCATTCGACGTTGGCGCCGAGATCGAGCATGACGCTCTCGCCGCGCAGGGTCGGGAAGTAGCCGGCAATCGCCGGGCGATCGATTCCGGGCAGGGTCTTGAGCACGAATTTCGCGATCGCCATCAGCGCGCCCGTATTGCCGGCCGAGACGACGCCCGCCGCCTCGCCGTCCCGCACGGCGTCGCAGGCGAGCCGCATGCTCGAACCGCGGCCGCTGCGCAGCGCTGCCGAAGGCTTGTCCTCGGACTTGATGGCGTGGTCGGCGTGACGAATCACGCTGACCTTGTTCAGCTTCGCCTTCTTCTCGAGGAGCGGGCGGATGCGCGCCTCGTCGCCGAAGAAGAGGAAATGCACCTTGGGGAAACGCTGGCGGGCGATGTTGGCGCCCTTGACGACCATCCCCGGAGCGAGGTCGCCGCCCATGGCGTCGAGGGCAATGGTGACGCTGTCGCTCACCGACCGGATCTCGATGCGACGTCGAGGCGTCGCCTCACGCCGCGTCGGCTTCGGCTACCTGGCGCCCGTCATAGTGTCCGCAGGACCCGCAGACATGATGCGGCCGCTTGTGCTCGCCGCAGTTCGGGCATTCGATCCAGGCTGCCGACTTCAGGGCATGATGCGAACGCCGCATGTCGCGACGCGATTTCGATATCTTCTTCTTGGGAACAGCCATTGTGATGTCTCTCGCTTGATGCGCGCTGAAGCGCCCGATTACTAGCCAAAATTGCCGTCAACGGCAAGCCGATTGCCGGAATCCCTACTCTCGTTGCGACCGCCGCCAGGCGCTGAGAGCGGCAAATGGTCGCGTCGATGCGGACTCGCTGCCGACATCCGCGGCCACATCCTCGGCGGGGGCCTGTGCCGCCGGCGAGCGCGGATACGGGTCGAGCGCAATCGCCAACTGCTGGGCCACGGCCTCCCCCAGATCGATGCGGCCGTTTACTATTTCTTCCGGCGGATCCTCTTCGTCCACGCCGACGACGACCGCGCCGCCATGGACCGTCGGATGACCGAACGTCACCGCGAAGTCCCGCGCCAGGCGGGCCGGCACTGGCTCCAACGTAACGACACAGGCCTGGGTCGCGTCGGCCTCGAAGTGCCCGTCCGCCAGGATAAGCCCGGCACCTCCGCGCCGCAGGCGCACCGTCGCCTCGAGCCGATCGAGCGCCAGCAGGCCGAACCGCTCGGCGAGGCGTTGCCGCTCCGTCGCATTGGCGGTGATCGCCCGCACCGTCTCCTGCGGCCCGATCTGCTCCACCGCAATGGGACGCGAGAACTCCGCTGCCTGGGTCGCATCCCCTGTCATTGTCCGGCACCCCGCCGCACGAGGCGCGGGACAATAGGGAAGCGCGACCCGGCGGTCAACGGCTTCGGCTCCCGTCCGCGCGCCCCCGTATTGGGAGAGGAGCGAAGCGGACCGCGCCCTGCGCCAGATCGGTGGCCGCCACCGCCGCCAGCGTTTGGCGGCAGGCCAGCACATAGTCCGTCATGGCCGCAACCTGGGGGGCCGAAGGCTCCGTCGTCCCGTAGACGTTGCGGCGAATCGCCTGCGCCAGCATCCCGCTGCCGTCGGCAAGGCCGGCGTCGTAGGCGGCGAGCCGGCCGTTGAAGCCCTCGGCGATGCGGCGCACCTTCCGCCCGACGCCGAGATCGCCGGCGCCCATCTCGCGCAGGTTGGCGTCCACATCGGCGACCAGCCGATCGGTGAGCGCCTGCGCCAAGGACCGGCACGCGGGATCGTCGCGCTGGGTCAGCAGCCGGTTGAGCACGACGAACAGGTGCAGCGCCAGCATCTCGAAACGACCGACGAAACTGTCGGGTACGCCGAGTTCCCGGTAGAAGGCCGGCGCGCGCGCCTGTTCGACGATCTGCCGATAGAGCGCGTCGGCCGTTCCGTCCTGCGGGCGCCGGCGGAACAATCGGCCTAGCGACACGTCATCTTCCCGCTCCCGGTCGGCGCCTGCATTGACAGCCCGAATGGTGGATGAGATTCTGCCCGGGCAATGACCGGCCCTCTTTAGGACAGCGTTCGCGACATGACAATGCGCAGAGTGCCCACCGACCGCCGCCGGCGCCCGGCCGCATGGGCGATGACGATTGCGATCGCGGCGGCGCTGTCGGGCTGTTCGGCGCAGATCGACCAGCGCGGCAACCTGCCGGACGCCGATGCCGTCCTGACCATCCAGCCGGGCGTGCAGACGAAGGACCAGGTCTCGCAGCTTCTGGGAACGCCGTCCGCCATCGGCACTTTCGACGACAAGACCTGGTACTACATCAGCAAGCGCACCAGTACCGTGGCATTCTTCGAACCCAACGTGATCGATCAGCAGGTCCTCTGCATCAAGTTCGACGACGCCGGCGTCGTCAAGAAGGTCGACCTCTACGGCATGAACGAGGCCCTCGCCATCGAGCCGGTTTCGCGCACGACGCCGACCTACGGCCAGAAGCTGACGCTCCTGCAGCAGCTCTTCGGCAACATTGGACGGTTTAACACCGGCCCCGGCGCGAAGAAGCCCTACTGATCGACCTGTCTACCCCGCCATCGCGGCGAGAACGGCCAGCAGCAGGATCGCCACGATGTTGGTGATCTTGATCATCGGGTTCACCGCCGGTCCGGCCGTGTCCTTGTAGGGATCGCCGACGGTGTCGCCGGTCACCGCCGCCTTGTGGGCGTCGGAACCCTTGCCGCCGTGATGGCCGTCCTCGATGTACTTCTTGGCGTTGTCCCAGGCGCCGCCGCCCGAGGTCATCTGGATGGCGACGAAGAGCCCGGTGACGATGGTCCCGAGCAGCATGGCGCCCAGCGCCGTGAAGGCCTGCGCGCGGCTGGCGACGGCGGCGATCACGACATAGAGCACGATCGGCGCCAGCACCGGCAGGAGCGACGGCACGATCATCTCCTTGATCGCCGCCTTCGTCAGCAGGTCGACTGCACGCCCGTATTCGGGCTTGGCCTTGCCCTCCATGATGCCGGGGATCTCCTTGAACTGCCGCCGCACTTCCAGCACCACCGAGCCGGCCGCGCGGCCGACCGCCATCATGCCGAGCGCGCCGAACAGGAACGGCAGCGCGCCGCCGATGAAGAGGCCGATCACCACGAACGGATCCTGCAGCCGGAACTCGACCTGCAGGTTCGGAAAATAGTGCCGGAGATCGGACGTATAGGCGGCGAACAGCACGAGGGCCGCGAGAGCGGCCGAACCGATCGCGTAGCCCTTGGTGACCGCCTTGGTTGTGTTGCCGACGGCGTCGAGCGCATCGGTGGTCTTGCGTACGTCTTTCGGCAGGTCCGCCATCTCCGCGATGCCGCCGGCATTGTCGGTGACCGGCCCATAGGCATCGAGCGCCACCACCATGCCGGCGAGCGCCAGCATGGTCGTCGCCGCCAGAGCGATGCCGTAGAGGCCGGCCAGCGCGTAGGCCACGAGGATGCCGGCGCAGATCACGATCACCGGCAGGGCGCAGGCCTCCATCGACACCGCCAGTCCCTGGATGATGTTGGTGGCATGACCGGTCAGCGAGGCCTTGGCGACGCTGCGCACGGGCCGATAGGCCGTTGAGGTGTAGTACTCAGTAATCCACACCAGCAGGCCGGTGACCGCGAGTCCGACGATGGCGCAGCCGAACAGCTGCGCACCCGTGAAGGTTGTGGCCTCCGCCTGGAAGCTCGTGCCGAAGCCGACATGCCAGCCGATGATGCCGGCGATCAGGATCGCCGACACGATCGCCGTGACGATCAGGCCCTTGTAGAGCGCGCCCATGATGTTGTTGCTGGCGCCGAGCTTCACGAAAAACGTGCCGATGACCGTGCCGAGAATGCAGACGCCGCCGATCAGCAGCGGCAGCGTCATCAGGAGCTGCTGCTGCGCCGCGTCGGCAAAGAAGATCTGCCCGAGCAGCATGGTGGCGACCATGGTGACGCAGTAGGTCTCGAACAGGTCGGCCGCCATGCCGGCGCAGTCGCCGACATTGTCGCCGACGTTGTCGGCGATCACGGCGGGGTTGCGCGGATCATCTTCGGGAATGCCGGCCTCGATCTTGCCAACGAGATCGGCGCCGACGTCGGCGCCCTTGGTGAAGATGCCGCCGCCGAGGCGCGCGAAGATCGAGATCAGCGAGGCGCCGAAGCTCAAGGCCACGAGCGCCTCCAGGATTTTGCGGGTCTCAAGCCCCGCTCCCTGCAGAATCCCATAGTAGCCGGTGACCCCGATGAGCCCCAGCCCGACCACCAACAGGCCGGTGACCGCACCCGCCTTGAAGGCGATCGTCAAGGCCGGCTGCAGGCCCTGGCGCGCCGCCTCGGCCGTTCGCAGGTTCGAGCGCACGGAGACGTTCATGCCGATATAGCCGGTGGCGCCCGACAGGATGGCGCCGATGAAATAGCCGATGCCCACGAACTTGCCGAGGAACGCCCACAGGATCGCTCCCATGACGATGCCGACGATGCCGATCGTCGTGTACTGGCGGTTGAGGTAGGCGCGGGCGCCCTCCTGCACGGCGGCCGCGATCTCGCGCATGCGGTCCGTGCCGGTACCGGCCGCCATGACCGAATTGATCAGAAAAATGCCGTAGGCCAGGGCGATGACGCCGCAAATGATTACAATCCAGAGTGGACCCGTCACGATAAGTTCCTCTTGTTCGGAAGGAGGTGGGCGCGAATGCGCGAAGTGCCCCGCGCCCCGGCTGCGGTGCGAAAGCGGCGCGGAAAATGCCAGAAGCGCGCCGTCAGTGCAACTTTCTCTGGGACCGGCCGGAATCGGCCCGTTGCGGGCCATCTCGTTCCGTCGCTGCGCTCAGAAGTGCTGGAATCCGCGCCGGCCGATCGGGAGGGGCACGCCCCGCTCGTCGAGCACCTCGACGCCGTCGCCGGCCACGATGCGGCCGATTTCGGTCAGCGCAACGCCGATTCGGCCCCCGATCGTCAGCGCCTGCGGCACCCGATCGGCTGCCACCGTGAGTAGCAATTCGTAGTCGTCGCCGCCGGCCAGGACCCGCTCGCGCAGATCCGGCCTCGCCGCCACGACCCCGGCGACGGCAGGCGACAGCGGCACCCGCAGCCAGTCGATGCGCGCGCCCACCGCCGACGTCCGGGCGATGTGACCGAGGTCGGCGAGCAGGCCGTCGGAGACATCCATCGACGCATGCACGATCCCGGCCTCGACAAGCGAGCGGCCGAGGGCGAGGCGCGGCCGCGGCAGCCGGTAGCGGTCGATGAGGTAGGCCCGGCCCGCGGCATCTACCGTCGGGAGCTTGTCCCGCTGCACGTCCAGCCCCAGCGCGCCGTCGCCGAGTGTGCCCGACACCAGCACCGCATCGCCGACCCGCGCGCCCGCGCGGCGCGGCGTCCCTCCCTTGACGCCGGCGCCGAGCACGGTGGCGGCCAGCGTCAGCGGACCGGGCGTCGAGGTCGTGTCGCCGCCGAGGAGCGGGATGGCGAATTCGGCCTGGTCGGCGGCGAGGCCGGCGACGAAGGCCGCCAGCCACGCCGCATCCAGGTCGGCCGGAAAGGCGCAGGCCAGGAGATAGCCGAGCGGCCGGGCACCCTTGCCCGCGAGGTCGGACAGGTTGACGCGCAGCAGCTTGCGGGCGATCAGGTCCGGCGGATCGTCCGGCAGGAAATGCACCCCGGCGACGACGGCATCGGTCTTGAGAACGAGTTCCTCGTTCGCCTCGAGGGCGAGGACCGCGACGTCGTCCGTGAGAGAGAGGGCGCCGGGAGCGGCTGCGGCGAGGGGCGCGAAGTAGCGCGCGATCAGTTCGAACTCACCCGGTAAGGGACGCCGATTCACCGGGATGGCCCTCCAGTTCGTCCGGGCGCAGCGACCGGGCCAGGCGGTCCAGAACGGCGTTGACCAGGGCCGTCTCCTTGCGCGCGTAAAATGCGTCGGCCACGTCAACGTACTCGTTGATCGCCACGCGCGCCGGCACATCCAGTCGCGCCGACAGCTCGAAGGCGCCGGCGCGCAGGACGATCTTCAGCACCGTCTCCAGCCGGTCGATATCGAGATCCTCGCTGAGGACCGCCGCCAGCATGTCGTCGAGCTCATCGGAATTCTCGGCCACGCCGCGCACGAGTTCGGCGAACATTGCCGGATCGGCAGCGGCGGCAGTCGGCTCGTCGATCTGCTGGCCGAGGCGATGCAGCCTGAACTCGCGGACCACGGCGTCGGCGCCGTGGCCGGTCATCGACATCTGATAGAGCGCCTGCACGGCCGCCAGCCGCGCCGCGCTGTTCGCACTCCGCTTGCCGCTGTCCTGCGCGGGCCCGCCCGATCGATCGCCTGATGCGGCGTTCATGCGCGTGGCAGGGGCTCGCGCGGATAGAGGCTCATGCGCCGCTTCACGTCGAGCATGGCGAGGCAGGCGCGCGCCGCCTCGCCGCCCTTGTTCTTCTTGTCGACTTGCGCCCGGACCCAGGCCTGCTCCTCATTCTCCACCGTCAGGATGCCGAAGCCGAGCGCCAGCGTGAACTGGCAGACGAGGTCCTGGATGGCGCGCGTGCTCTCGTTGACGACGACGTCGTAATGCGAAGTCTCGCCGCGGATGACGCAGCCGAGCGCGATGAAAGCGTCGACGCGCCGGCGGTCGATCGAGAACTCCATGGCCTTCACGGCCATGCGGATGGCGCCGGGGATCTCGAACACGCCCGGCACTTCCTGCCGTCGGTATGTCGCCCCCGCCTCCGTCAGCACAGCCGTTGCCCCCTTGATCAGTTCGTCCGTGATCTCCGGATAGTAGCGGGCCTCGACGATCATGATATGGGGAGCTTCGGCCATGTCCTGAACCTTCTAGTAAATATCGTTTCAATATTGT
>JBKOWC010000341.1:0-13538 GCA_046724215.1 Pseudomonadota bacterium
AGCTGGCCTATGAATCGCTGTTCGAGGTGATCACGCGCAAAGGGGCCGAGCGCACGCTCGCCCTGCAGGCCTTCCTCGACGACCTGCGCGCCGCGCACGGCCGGCCGGCAGCAGCGCGCGGCAACGCCCGCGCAGCACCGCGCAAACGCCGGCGCCGCGCCGGGTCCGGCGGCGGCTAGCCGAGCTTCGGCTGCGTCTTCGCGACGCTCGGCCGCGAACTGATCGCCTGCCACCAGCGCGTCAGCTGCGGCAGCTTCGCCAGCACCGCCTTGCCTTCCGGGGTCTGGCTGAAATAGGCCATGACGGGCGCGACATGCAGGTCGGCGAGGCTGATCTCCGGACCGCAGAGGAAGGGACCGGCGGGATCGGCGAGTTCCTCCAGCGCCACGGCCGCCTTCTCCACCTGCGGCATGGCATCGGAGACGGCCTTGTCGTCGGGCGTGCCGCCGAGCAGCGGCGTCACCACCCGCTGCCAGACGACCTTGCCGATGAAGTTCGGGTAGCCGTAGGAATCGATGAGGGAGATGATCTGCGTCATGCGGGCGCGGCGCTTCGGGTCGGCCGGCTGCAGCTTCGGCCCCGGGAACGCCTCGTCGACATAGCGGGTGATCGCGCCGGTCTCGTAGAGGGCGAAGCCGTCATGATCGAAGGCGGGAACCTTCGCGAAGGGCTGGCGCGCCAGGTACGCCGGCTGCTGGCAGGCGCCGCCGAGCATATCGACCTCCTCGAGCTTGTAGCCGGCGCCCTTCTCTTCCAGCGCCAGCCGTGCCGTGCGGACGTAGGTGCTGTAGGCGGGACCATAGACGACCGGTGCGGCCATGTTCGCAGTCTCCCTGGGTCTGTCGGATGTTTCGTTCGCGGCCCGCAAGGAACCGCAGAGTGCCGCGCAGCCTAGCCGCGCTCTCGGTGGCGGACACGACAAATCATCGTGATCGGCCATGCCAGCGTCGGGTCGTGCTGTCGTGCCGCGCGTGACAATTTCATGTCGAGCGGCACGGGCGCGGCAACGCTGGCCCTCCCCCCGCGTTCGCGGTACAGTATCGGTCAGCGCGGTCGACGAGGCCGCAGCGCCTTGGTCGACGTTTCACGCCGGGTGCGGCACCGGATGGGGAGCCGCCACTTCGCGAACGGAGGCGCCCATGCATGTACGGAACATCCTGGATACGAAGGGCAACCGGGTCACGACGATCCGGCCGGAAGCGACCATTGGCGCGACGAGCCGCCTGCTGGCCGAGCAGCGGATCGGTGCCGCCCTGGTCACCGACGGCACGGACAAGATCGTCGGCATCCTCTCCGAACGCGACATCGTCGGCGGCCTCGCCCGCCACGGTGCGGCCGTCGCCGAGCTCACGGTCGCCGACCTGATGACGCGCGACGTTCTCACCTGCAACCCGAGCGACACCATCGCCGACATCATGGGCGTGATGACGGCTCGTCGGGTCCGCCACCTGCCCGTGCTTGACGACGGCCGTCTGGCCGGAATCATCAGCATCGGCGACGTCGTGAAGTATCGCCTCGACGAGACGAAGCTAGAGGTCGACTCGCTGCGCGACTACGTGCTCGCCGCGCGCTGAGCGCGGCCAGCACTCAGGCGGAGCCCGTCAGAACGGCGCGAACGGAAGCTGGTGGCCGAAGAAGCCCACCAGGAACATCGCGAGGCTTGAGCCTGTGATGGAGAAGGACAGCGCGAGACGGTTGAGGGCGGCGGCGTTCACGGCACTCTCCCGGTGATGCGACGAGGTTCCAGTCTGCCATCGACCGGTTTAACCGATCTGAATTTTCAGTGTTGCCGGGATGTCAAGATTCCGTTGATTTTTCGGTTCTTTTGTCTCGATTGCGCCGCCCCACGCGCCGGCGGCGGCACGAAGCGACCGGGAACCTGAGGGCGGCCGGGTCATCGCGTCGCCATGACCGCCCCGCAGCCGTCGACGACAGTCGCAGATCCGCCGCGGCATTCTGGCGCATTGTCCCGATGTTAGGAAATTGCGGAGACGATAGGCGCCACGCATCGTTTCCTCCATCGGATTCCTACGCTCATGGCGATCGTCACCATCCTCCTGGTTTCTTTGAACATCGGACTCCTCTTCGGCGTCGTCGTCGCGGAACGGCAGGCCGGCCAGGACTGAGCCGCAGAGGGTGCGGCAATACGGCGGCGTCACCGCAGGCGCACCCCGGAATATAATCGGTAGCGTTTCGTTATCCATCGTGGACGTCAGGCAGACAGGCCCTCACATGAAACGAGGGACCGCGGCGGTGCAAGATGCGCTATGAGCTCTACTACACCGACAACGGTGTGATACGCGCGTTGCCGTTTCCAACCCTGGAAGACGCGCTCGCAGTTTTCAACAGCGTTGCCAAGCGGTTCAGCCCCGCCTGGATCTATGGGCCGGACGGCAAGGTCGCCTTTGGCGATGCGCCGGCGGACTTCACACGGACGGCACCGGCGGCCTCGGTCTCGGGCTGACCACCGCCTCGCTGCCGCTCAGGCGGCAGCGCGGGACCGGTCGGCATCGGCACCTTGCAACAGGTTCCGCACGGCCGTCTTGATGTCCTCGTCCGTGAAGGGCTTGGGGACGTACGGACGGTCGAGCAACGATGCCGGAAGGTGGTCCGGAGCGCTGGCCGTGACGAGCGCAAACGGAATGCGGCGGCGGTTCAGGATCTCCGCGACCGGCACGACCGTTTCGTCGCGTAGCCTGACGTCCAGAAGGGCGGCATCGATCGGTTCGCGATCCGCTTCGGCGCTGGCTCGCGCGACCGTGCCGAGCGGCCCGACGACGTCGCACCCCATGTATTGCAGCAGGTCGGCGATGCGGAGCCCGATGAAGAACTCGTCCTCGACGACCAAGACCCGTGGATGTTTCGCGTCGGATGGCATGATCGCCTCCTGAACCTGCGTCACGCTCCCCCACGCTGCCCCGCCGGCGATCCTCACACTCGGTCACCGATCTCTGCCACCAGCAAGCTGTCGTTAGCAGCGGTTCCCCACTGATGCCGGCGATATTTCCGTGACATTGGGAAGCGGGGCATGAACGACCTCAGCGCATTTGACGGCCCGCCACCAAGTACGTGGCATTCGAAACTCCTCGTTACGGCTCGCAAACGCGCAATGCTACAGAATTGTCACTGGCATGCAGGGCAACCGTGGAGCATCCCGCGCCACTTGCGGCACCGAGAGGTCACTGATGGTCCGGCCGACGCGCAAACCGTGTATCCTCGTGGTCGAAGACGAAATCCTGCTGTGTCTCTGGATGATCCGGGTGATCGAGGAGCGTGGCTGGATCGGACTGCCCGTCACGACCATTGATAGCGCGCTAACGCTTCTGAAGGCCGGCCGGTTCGATGGCGCGCTGCTCGACATAAATATTCATGGCCTCAGCGTGGACCCGGTCATGGATGTTCTTTACGAGCGCGACATTCCCTTCGCCGTTGTCACCGCTCGCGTCCCGCCGGAACTGCATAGCCGGCTCGAGAACGTGATCGTCATCGATAAGCCGTGCTCGAGATTCGAGGTCGAGTATGCGCTCGAAAGTCTTTTTGAGGTATCGTCGGGCGGTCAGGGAGGGGTAGGCGGTGATGACCCGCCGGCGGACGACGATCCGATAGACCCGTCGCCGGCCGCCTTACCAGAGGCACGTCGCGCGCTCCTGGCGCTCGCCGATGCACTTGGCGCTGCGCGGCCGCTTAGGACGACACTGAGACCGCCGAAACAGCCGATAGAGTCAGGTTTCTATAGTCCCAGGCTCTTCATGAAACTCATGTCGTAGGACACGCCGCCGCTCACCGGATGGCTCAGATTCGGTAGGTCGTGGACGTGGACGTCGGTGGCGCCTTGCCGCCGCAGGACGTCGACGGCCCGCCGTTCGTGCTCGGCGTCGGGCGTGCGCACCCACAGCAGCAGGCCGCCATGCTCAAGCTGTTCCTGCAGCCGCTGCCCGTGGCGCTGATCGACCAAGCGGGCCAGGGCGGCGCCGACGAAGCCGCCGGCGCCGCCGCCGAGCGCGACCGCCACGAGCGCCGCCGCCATGGTCCCGCCGGAAGCGACGACCATGCCGACCGACGCGCACGCGCCGACATAGAAGAGCGCGCCGACGAGCACGCCCTTGGCCTCCGTGCGCGAATCGATGCCGACGAAGGCGGTGGTCGGAATCGTCGGATCGTCCTCCAGTTCGGCGACCTTCTCGAAGCGATGTCCCAGTTTGGCTTCGACTGTCTTCTGCCCGGCCAAGAGGCTCAGATGCGACCGGTCGAAGCCGGCGATCAGCAATCCGTCGACCGCCGACAGCAGCGATTTTTCATCGTGAAAAACGCCGACGGCTTCACGGACTTTGGTGTCGGTGTCAGTCATTGGCGCCCTCCGTTTTCGAGGTACCCATGCCGCACGCACCCCGTCGTTGCGGGACCTTCCGATCTCGTCACGAACGGGGGGTTCCAATAGACAAGGTGGCCGCCCCGGTCCGATTCAAGGTCCGATTGCGACCGGCGCCGTCGGCGCCTACGATGGCCACTCAATAGCCACGGCGAAGCGGACGCCCATGACAGCCGATTTCGATTTCGTCGCCACCTGCCGCCCCGGCATGGTCCTGCGCACACGCGACCGCGGCGAGGCGACGATCACGCGCATGGCGCCGGCGGACGGCCTGATCCACGGCGAGGTCCGCATGTTCGGCCCGTGCGCCTGGTGCCGCGACGGCCGCTACCGGGATGCGCCGGCGGGCGCCGCCGGTCCGTTGGACCTGCAGCCGCCGGCCGCGATCGCCGCCGGGCCGCGCAAGACGGTCTCGCTGCAGGAGGCGTTCGATCCGTCGAACCGGCCGTTCTGCTGCGACTGAGGCGACGAACGGTGGCACAGGCGGGAGGTCGTCGTTCCCGTGGCCGATGATCGGCTGCCGACGGAGCTGTGGGTCGCGGCGCATCTGCGCCGCTGTTCGGCGTCGGCGACGCCGGCCGTGCTGGTGCGCCGCGGCGAGGCGGAGCGCGGGAGCGTGCTCCTGAAGCTCAACCAGCTGGCGGCCGGGTGCCGTGTACTCACGCAGGCGCGCGACCTCGAGGGGCGGCTCGGCTGGCTGGCGGCGCTCGGCGGCCAGCTCGTGCCGGAGAGCGAAGCCGACGCCTATATCGCCCGCGCCGTGGATCGCGATCCCGACCTGTGGGTCGTCGAGATCGAGGACCGGCAAGGCCGCCATCCGTTCGACGGCAAGCTGATCGCATGAAGCCGGCTTGCGCGTTTTGGGCATATGCAGTTGACTGACAACGATCCGGCGTCCGCCCGGGAGAAACAGTCCGTCAGAGGCGACATGCGCCTGGATGCCGACAGCCGCATCGAAGGACTGCTGGCCATCGCGGCCTTGGCCGTTCTGGCGGTCGGCTGCTTCCTGATCCTGGAGCCGTTCCTGTCGGCGGTCCTGTGGTCGATCGTCCTCTGCTATTCGACGTGGCCGCTCTATGAGCGCCTCGACCGGCGCCTGCGCGGGCTCCGCACGCTCACCGCCATCATCATGACGGCGATGGTGGCCGTCGTCCTGGTGCTGCCGTTCGCGCTCGTCGGCCCGCGGCTGGCCGAGGACGGCACCGTCGTGGCAGCGCAGGTGGCGGGGATCCTGCGGGAAGGGCCGCCGGCGCCGCCGGCCTGGGTCAGCGACCTCCCGATCATCGGCACCGATGCCGCGAAATACTGGGACAGCCTGGCGCATGACAGCGCCAAGTTCGCTGACGCCGCCTCGCAATACGTCACGCCGCTGCGCAACTGGCTGCTGCAGATCGGCGTCTCCTTCGGCCAGGGCGTCGTCGAACTCGGCCTCAGCATCTTCATCGCCTTCTTCATCTACCGCGACGGCTCCGGCATGGGCGCGCGGGTGGCGGCGGCGACGCGGCGCTTTGCCGGCGCGCGCGCCAAACCGCTGATCGAGACGGCGGGCGCCACGACACGCGGCGTCGTATACGGTATCCTCGGCACGGCACTCCTGCAGGGCGCCCTCGCCGGCATCGGCTTCTACCTGGCCGGCGTGTCGGCGGCCCTGTTCCTCGGCATGCTGACCTTCTTTCTGTCGCTGATTCCGATGGGGCCGCCGTTCGTGTGGCTGCCGGCGTCGCTCCTGCTCCTCAACCGCGGCGACATGGGCGCCGGCATCTTCATGTTCCTGTGGGGGCTCATCGTCGTGACCGGCGTGGAGAGCGTCCTGCGGCCCTACTTCATCAGCCGCGAGGGCAAGCTCCCGTTCCTGCTGGTGTTCCTCGGCGTGCTCGGCGGCATCGCCACGTTCGGCTTCATCGGGCTGTTCCTCGGCCCGGTGTTCCTGTCGATCGGGTTCAGCCTGGTCAAGGAGTGGAGCGCCCACGACGGCCAGGAAGGCGAGGCCTAGGATCGCCGGCGCTCAGCAAAACCGCACCTGGACGCAGCCGAACGGGCCGAAATCCATCACCACGTGATCGCCGGCGCCGATGACGACCGGCTTGACGCAGGTGCCGGTGGTCACGACGTCGCCGGCTTCGAGCCCGCTTCCGCGCTTCGCCCGGTCATTGGCAAGCCAAGTCAGCGCGATGCGCGGATCCCCCAGCACATTGGCGCCGCTGCCGCGCGCCGCGACGTCGCCGTTTCGATAGGCGGTGACAGGATGGCCGGCAAGATCAACCGACCGCCACTCCGCGACATCGGCGCCGAGGACGAAGAAGCCGGCGCAGGCATCGTCGGCCACCAGCTGGGGCGCGCCGATGGCGGCGAAATCCTGGTAGCGCGAATCCGGTACCTCGATGGCGAGGTAAAGCGCGGCCGCCGCGCCCATCACCTCGTCGGTGTCATAGGGGCGGCCCCGCGGCGGCAAGCCCGCACCGAGGCGGAAGGCGAACTCCGCCTCGGCGACGCGCATATGCAGCCCGCCGGCCGGCAGGCACGCGTCGTCGTCATGCGCGAACGCCGTGAACAGCCGCCCGCCCAGGGGCTCGCGGACGCCGATATGCCTTTGTCCGTCGCTGCTCGTCGCCGCGATCTTCCAGCCGAGCCGCCGGCCGCCATGCCGCGCCGCCAGCGCATCCTGCACGTCATACCCGTCCTCGACCGTGCCGGGACGGCACGCCGCCGGGAGGGATTCGAGCCGGCGGCCCTCCCGCCATGCCGTCCACAGAAGGTCCGCTGCCTGCTCGGCCTGCTGCGCGTCCATGGTCCGCTGTCCTTCCGGGTAGCCGCCGGCGCGAGGATAGCGCGGGCCGCGGGCCGGCGCGAGCCACTGACGCGCGGGTCATGCAGCCGCTGGCTGCGGCAGGCGAAGCGTGACCCGGAAGCCCGGCCGATTGTCGCCACTTTCGACGACGATGCGGTGCAGCTGGGCGATGGCGGCCACCAGGCTGAGCCCGAGGCCGCTGCCCGGGGTCGCCCGGCTCGAATCCAGGCGATAGAAGCGCTGGAAGACCCGCTGCCGTTCGTGTTCGGGAATGCCCGGCCCGTTGTCGGCGATGGTGCAGACCGAACCCGCCGGCGTCGCTGCCAGCTCCAGGTCTACGCGCGACCCGGCCGGCGTGTGCCGCAGGGCGTTCTCCACGAGATTGGCGATCATCTGGGTCAGCAGCTGCCGGTCGCCGCGCACGATGATGCCGTCGGCGATGCTGCTGGTGAGGACCTGCTGGTGGTCCTCGGCCACGGCGGCATAGGTCTCGACGATGGCACGCAGCACGCCCGACAGGTCCACGTCCATGAAGGCGGCGCGGCGCGTGCCGGCCTCGATTTGCGCAATGCGCAGGAGCGCGCCGAAGGTGTGGAGGATCTCGTCGGTCTCGGCGATCGCCTTGCCGACGACCGTCTCGTAGTCGGCGACCGTCTTCGCCTTCGCCTGGGCGCCTTCGAGGCGCTGGCGGAGCCGCGTCAGCGGCGTGCGCAGGTCGTGCGCGATGTCGTTGGAGACCTGGCGAAGCCCCTCCATCAGCATCTGGATGCGATCCAGCATCTCGTTGAGGTTGGCCGACAGCCGATCGAACTCGTCGCCGGTTCCGCGCATGGCGATGCGGCGCGACAGGTTGCCCTGCACGATGTCGTGGCCCGCCGCAGTGATCGCCTCCACCCGCCGCAGCATGCTGGCGCTCGTGGCGAAGCCGCCGATCAGGGCGAGCGCGAAGGCCGCGGCCAGACTCCATCCGGCCGAATAGAGGATGAGCTCTTCGAAATCCGAGAACTGGTCCGTGTCTTGTCCGACGAGCAGGTACCAGCCGTTCGACAGGACCTGGCCCTCGGCCACGAACGCATCGGAGCTGTCTTCCCCGCCATTCTCGGGGGGAATGGGCAATATGTACCAGCCGACCAGGACCGGCCTGGCCTTGAGGTTGCCGGCCCTCTGCCGGCCGGCGGGATCCTGCAGCAGATAGAAGCTCAGCTCGTGTTCCGGCGAGGCGACCCGTTTGCCGATCTCTTCGACTATCCAGTCGGGCCCGACGACCTTGAACTCGTCGACGAGATACGACGCCTCCGTGCCGATGGCGGACCTCAACTGGTCCTGCATGAAGCTGTCCGTCACCCAGTAGACCACGCCGAAGAGGATCAACACGGAGATGCCGGACAACCCGACATAGAGGAGCGTGATCCGGAAGCTGTAGGTATGCAGCAGCTTACGCAGCCGCATGGATGGAGTATCCCTGGCCGCGCACGGTGTGGATGAGTTCGACCGCGAAATCCCTGTCGATCTTGGCGCGCAGGCGACTCATATGCGTCTCGACGACCGTCGTCTTGGGGTCGAAGTGGAAGTCCCAGACGTTCTCCAGGAGCATCGTGCGCGTGACGACGCGGCCGGCATTGCGCATGAGGTACTCGAGCAGGCTGAATTCGCGCGGCTGCAGCTCGACAGGCCGGCCCTGCCGCGTGACGGTGCGCTTCAGAAGATCCATTTCGAGGTCGCCGACCCGCAGCACCGTCTCCGCGGAGGCGTTGGCGGGCCGCCGGCCGAGCGCATTCACCCGCGCCGCGAGCTCGGTCAGCGCAAACGGCTTGACGAGATAGTCGTCGCCGCCGGCGTCGAGGCCGGTGATGCGGTCGTCCAAGTCGCCCAGCGTGCTGAGGAACAGAACCGGGGTCCTGACGCCGGCGGCGCGGATCGCCTTGACGATGGACAGTCCATCGAGGCCCGGCAGCATGCGGTCGACGACGAGGATGTCGTAGCGCTGATCGGCGGCGAGCTGGCGGCCCGTCGGGCCGTCGGCCGCGTGGTCGACGACATGGCCGAGTTCGCGCAACCCGTCGGCGATGTAGGCCGCCGTATCGGCGTCGTCCTCGATCAGCAGTATCTGCAGAGCCATCTTCCGACCGCCGCCCGCGCGGAGTGCTTCGGCACCGTTTGTCTGCCGCCACGCGGGGTTACAAACCAGTCGCGGGATCGCGGCGAGGCGGCCGTTCCGTCACGCTCGCGATTCTCCGATCGAAACGAATCCATCGAAACTTACAAATCCGTAAGGTACAGCCGACAAGCGCCGGTGCCGTTTGCCCTTCGACTTTACGACACTGTAAGTTGCAGCGCTGCAATCGCTGCGGCAAGTATCACGGCCGCCGAGCGCGGCACCGGTGTTCCCCTGACGCTCTGCGGAGGGATTCTCAACCTCATGCGAATGCTTGCCGCGTCGCCGTCGGCTCTGTGGTCCAGAACATTCCTGTTCGCCGCCGGTATGACCCTGGCTGCCTGCCAGACGGGTGGCCAGCCGAGCTATCCCGTCGCGCGCTACAAGGGGCAGACGGCGCCGCAATATGCGGAGACCCCATCGGCTTTCGGTGGCGTTCATGCCAACGGATCCGGCGGTGCGCCCCAAAGCGCGGTGCTGGATACGCACCTCGGCGTCAACACCTATTTGTGGCGTGCCGCGCTGGAACAGGTCTCTTACATGCCGTTGATCTCCGAAGACCCGGTCGGCGGCGTCATCATCACCGACTGGTATTCGGCGGCCAACGCGCCGAACGAACGATTCAAGCTCAACGTCTACATCTTCGGCCGCGAGCTCACCGCTGACAGCGTCCGCGTCGCGGTGTACAAGCAGCAGCGCGAGGCGAACGGCAACTGGACGGATGCCGTCGCGGCGACGACCGACGGCGCCAGCTATCAGAATGCCATTCTGGCCCGCGCCCGGCAGCTGAACACGGCGCAAGCGACGCCGTGACGCGCCCCGGTCGGGTCGTCGAGCGGCGGCCCCGACGATGGAGGAAATGCGGGTTGGTCGAGATCGTTGAGCTGGATGGCACGGGCGCCGGACCCCGGCGTGCGGACCGCGTCCCCGGCACGGTCGAGGCCGGTGGGGTCGTCTACATGCCGCGCACCGGCTTCACCATGACCAACCGGGAGCATCGCTTCCTCGATCCGGGGATCGTGCGGCAGCCGCGCGTCCATTCCGGGCGCGCCCGCGTCATCTACCTGCCGGCCGCACGGCGGCTGCTGAAGACGACGCTTGCCGGCGGCGATCGCGACGAGCTGCAGGCGATGATGGCGCGCTTTTCTAACTGGGCGAAGGAGCTTGTCCTCTCTCTGCTGCCCGCCTATGAGACCGGGCTCAGAGCCGGCCCGGCGACCTTTCGTTCCTGCCCGCGCAGCGGCCCGCAGCGCCTCCACGTCGATTCGTTCTTCTTCTTCCCGACCGAGGGCCGGCGCGTCCTGCGCGTGCTGACCAACATCGATCCGGAAGGTCGGCCGCGCGTCTGGCAGTTCGGCGACGAGACCTTCGAGCCGTTCGCGCGCCGGCTGATGCCGCGGGTCCGACGCGAGATATCCGGCGCCGGCTGGCTGCTCGAGACGCTCGGTGTCACGAAAGCCCGCCGCACGCCCTACGACCACATCATGCGGCAGCTCCGCAATATCACCAAGATCGACCGGGACTCTCAGCAGAACGCGGCGCGGAAGGTCGTCGAATTTCCCACCGGCTCGAGCTGGCTGCTGTTCACCGACAACGTGCTGCACGGAGCCCTCAAGGGGCAGTACGCCTTCGAGCAGACCTTCTGGCTCGACGTGGCGTCGATGCGCGACCCCGCGCGTTCGCCGCTGCGCGTCCTCGAGCGGCTGCAGGCGCGCAAGCTCGCCTGAGAGGAAGTGCATGCGCGCCGAGGAGATCGTCAAGGTCGGCAGCGGCGCGGCGGTCACATGGCCGTTCCTGCGCGACGACGGCACGCCGGCGGCGTTCATCCACCGGGCCTGCCGGCGCGAGATGTGGCGCGAAAGCGGCGTCATGAGGCGCGTCGGGCTGCTGGCCGCCCTGCTCGCCTGGCCTCTCGTCATCCCGCTCCTCGTCGCCTTCTTCACGCGCCGCAACGGCGCGGACGTCCGCCGGCGGACCGGCAAGACGATCCTCCGCCAGATGCGGGAGCAGACGGTGCTCGCGCTCACGCGCTCGATGCTGCCGCCCTGGTACTACATCTTCGAGCTGCATGACGACGAGCGGCGGCGCCGCGCCGGCGAATATCTGAATCGCTTCGAGACGAAGCGCTTCGCCTACGCCTTCCTGCGCCGCTACAACGGCGGACAGCCGGTCCCGGCGGCGCGCAGCACGAGCTGCCTCAGCAGCAAGGTCGCGTTCACGGCGCGCTGCGGCGACTACCAGTTGCCGGCGGTGCCGGTCCTGATGTTCCTGGAGAACGGACGCGTCGTCCTCGGCAACCCCAACGGACCGCCGCTGCCGCGCCGGGATCTCTTCGTCAAGCGCGTGCGCGGCACCGGCGGCCGCGGCGCCGAGCGGTGGGCCTATCTGGATGCCGACCGCTATTCCGACGCCCATGGCACGGTCCTCACGGAAGCCGCGTTGCTGGAGCGGCTTAAGGGCCTGACGCTCGCCTGCGGCAAGGGCTATGTCGTGCAGCCCCGCCTGGTGAACCACCGCGACATCGCCGATCTCAGCAACGGGTCGCTGAGCACCGTGCGCGTCATGACCTGCCGCAACGAGCGCGGCGACTACGAGGTCACCAACGCCGCCTTCCGCATGGCGCAGGGAACGGCGTCCGTCGTCGACAATTTCCACGCCGGCGGCATTCTGGCCAAAGTCGATATCCGCACCGGCATGCTGGGACGGGCGACCGACGGAGCACTGGCCCTCGGACCGGGAACGGGCTGGTGCGAGCGGCATCCGGACACGGGCGGACAGATTCTCGGGCGCACGCTGCCGCACTGGAACCAGGTGCTCGATCTCGTCCGGCGCGCGCATGGGACGGCGTTCGCGGATCATGTCCTCATCGGTTGGGACGTCGCCATCCTCGACGACGGCCCGCGGCTGGTCGAAGGCAACAAGGGCCCCGATCTGGACCTCTTGCAGCGCTCGCACGGCGAGCCGCTTGGCAACACCCGCTTCGGCGAACTGCTGGCCCACAACCTGCGTCGCAGCCTCGAGGCCAAGTACGCGAAAGCCGCGCCGACCGCGCGCGTCGCCGCCTGACGGCCCGCCTCAGGCGCTGGCGCTGCCGCGCGGATGGCCGCCGCGTCGCGCGGCGACGATCTCGGCGATGATGGAGAGCGCGATCTCCTCCGGCGTGATGGCCCCGAGGTCGAGTCCCGCCGGCGCCTTGATCTTCTCCAGCCGCGCCGTCTCGATACCGTCGGCCGCCAGCACCGCCTTCAGCGCCGCCGACTTCTTGCGGCTGCCGACGAAGGCGACATAGTCCGCTTCGACGGCAAGCGCGGCCCGCAGCGCCGCTTCGTCGCCGCGACCCTGAGTCGAGACGACGACGAAGCGGGCGCTGGTCTCCCCGACGGGCAACGCGTAACCTTCGATGCGGCAGTCGGCGGCGGCGAAGGCCGCCTGTTCCGCGGCCGGCGCGCAGGCGGTGACGGCGAAGCCGATGCGCCGCCCCAGGTCCGCGATCGCTACGGCGACCGGACTCGAGCCACAGACGACGATCTGCGGCCGCGGCAGCACGGGCTCGACGAACACGTCCATCGTGCCCTGGCTCGGGCACATGTTCTTGGCGAAGCGCACGCCGCCGCGCTCCTCGCCCGCGCGCAATCCCTGCTCCTGCAGGACATCCGGCGGCTGCACGGAAACGAGCCGCGGCCGGCCGTCAGCGATCGCTTCCTGCGCAGCCCTTAGCACGGCGGCGCGCGCGCAGCCGCCCCCGATCCAGCCCTCCGACAAGCTGCCGTCCGGACGGACCACCGCCTTGGCGCCGGCCTTGACGGCGGTGGCGGCTACCGTGCGCACGACGGTGGCGAGGGCGAAAGGCTGCCCCTTGGCCTGCATGTCGGCGACCAGGTCGAGGACGTCGTTGGCGTGGTCCATGGCCGTCAGATCCTTGCCAGATACGGCTCGAGCGCGGCGAGGCTCGCGAGGTTGTGCGCCGGGGCGAACAGGTCGACATAGGGCAGCGCCGCCTGCATGCCGCGCGCCTCCGGCGCGTACTCGCGCCAGCCGATCAGCGGGTTGAGCCAGACGATGCGCCGGCAGCGCCGCCGCAGCCGCCGCATCTCCTCGGCCAGCCGCTCCGGCGCGCCCGTGTCGTAGCCGTCGGAGACGATCATCACGGCCGTGCGCGCGTTGATCACCCGCTTGGCATGCCAGCGGTTGAACGTCGCCAGGCATTCGCCGATGCGGGTGCCGCC
>JBKOWC010000089.1:0-9491 GCA_046724215.1 Pseudomonadota bacterium
GATCGGAATCCGGCTGCCATCGGCCCGCAGCGCCTCGAATTCCGTGAGCCGGCGGGAGAGGGCCAGAGCGCTGCCTGCCGCGTGGCGGAGTCCTTCCCGGTGGCGGTCGCGCAGCTCCGGCGGGATGATCAGCGAGGCAAGCTCGTGTCCGACGGCGTTCTCGCGCGTATGACCGAAGATACGGGATGCTGCCTGATTAAACTCGACGATGCGACCCGACTCGTCCGTCGTGATGATGGCGTCGAAGGCCGTGTCCAGGATAGCGCGCGCGCTGGTCTCGCTGGCGCGCAGGGCGGCCTCGGCGTGCTTGCGGTCGGTGATGTCGACAAGAGCGCCGACGAATCCGGCGAAGCTCCCGTCCGGCGTGAAGCGCGCCACCTCTGTCTCGTGCACCCAGCGATACGCGCCGTCGTGACGCCGCACGCGATGCTCGAACTCGACCGTTTCCCGGCGCCGCAGGGCGTTGTCCCAGCGGCGGCGGACTTCCGGCAGGTCGTCCGGATGGATGTCCATCGTCCAATCCCAACGACCGCTGGTCATATCCTCGAGCGTACGGCCGAAGAAGGTCAGGAAGCGGCTGTTGGCGAACACCAGACGGTCGGTGGGATCGATCATGCACAACAGCACCGGTGCGTCGTCGGTCAACGTCCGCAGCATGGCGTCGACCTCCTTGACCTCGGTGATGTCGCGCATGGATCCGACGACACGGGCCGGCCTGCCGCCCTCATAGACGATCATGCCGCGCGCCACGAACCAGCGTCCGCCATCCGTCGTCTGACGGGCGCCGGCCTCGAGGCGGAAGGTCTCCTTGCCGCCGGCGAAGCGCGCATCGAAGTAGGCGCGGATCGAGCCTGCATTCCCGAGGTCGAGCCGATCGAACAGCCCGGGCGCCGTGTCGCCAAGCGCGCCATCGCGCAAGCCGAGAATCTCGTGCAGTCGCGGCGAGAAATAGGCGCGATCCGTGCGCACGTCCCAGTCCCACAGGCCGTCGCTCGCGCCGCGCGCCGCGAGCGCGTAGCGTTCCTCCGACAGCCGCAGCCGCTCCTCGGCGTCGGCGCGCTCGATGGTTCCGCCGATGAGCGAGGCGGCGGTCTGCAGCACGTCGATTTCGAGCCGGCCCCAGCTCCGTTCGACATGGCAATCGTCGAAGCCGAGGAAGCCCCACAGTCCCGTGCGCAGCATGATCGGCACCGACACGAAGGACTTCGTGTTCTGCTCGAGGAAGACCCGGCGGTTGACCCCCGTGAGCTCGCTGAGCACCGCCTGGATCACCTCGCCGCGCTGGCGGCGCTGCGTCCATTCGTCAAGCGCGCCGCTCGCGTCCACCAGGGCGATGCCCTGATAGCGCGGATCGCTGCTCAGCCGCGACAGGCCGGGTTCGGCCCAGTCATAGCGGCAGCTCTCGACGAGGCGCCGGTCGGGACCGGAGTGCACTTCGAACAGCGTCACCCGGCTGACGCCAGTCGCTTGACCAAGGCGCCCCAGCAGCTCCTGGATGCCCGCGTGCCAGTCGCCGCCGGCCACAATCCGCGTCGCCGCATAGCCGATCGCGTCCAGCATCGCCGTCCGCCGCACCAGTTCGCCGAGTGCCTGCTCGGGGCCAACCCAGCTCGTCTTGTCGCTGTGCTCGTTCATGCGCGATGCCACGACGGATTCCGGTGGTCGGCGGGCCGGCGAACCCGCGGCCGCTGACCGGGATCGCGAAGGTGAAAACGCAAGGAGATCTCGCCGGACCCTTCTGCTGGCTCCTACCGGTTACGCCGGTCCGCCCATCGGTAATACATGATGGACGCCCCGAGGAACCAGGGATCGCCGAAGTAGAGCGGCCGGGTCTCGAAGGTGAGGCCGTCGAGCGCCGTGCGGCCTTCCTTCAGCCCCAGCAGTTGCTGGCCCATGCGCATGCCGAGATAGCTGGCCAGCGACACGCCGGACCCGCAATAGCCCATGGCGTAGTGCAGGCCGTCCTCGACCCCGATATGCGGCATGGTGTCGAAGGTATAGGCGACGAATCCGACCCACGAATGGGTGATGCGCGTGGCCGCAAGCTCCGGGAAGATGCGCACCATCTCGGCGTGAAGCAGCGGCGCGCTCACCTTCGGATCGGTTTCCTTGTAGGCCACGCGGCCGCCGAACAAAATGCGGCGCCGATCCGGCGACGGCCGGTAGTAGTAGACGAGCTTTCGCGTGTCGCTGACGACGCGCCCTTTCGGCATCAGCTGCGCCATCAGCGCCGGCGGCAGCGGCTCGGTGGCGATGATGTAGCTGCCGATCGGGATGACGCGGCGGCGGAACCACGGCGTCAAGGCGCCGGTATAGCCGTTGGTGGCGATGATGATATTGCGGGCGCTCACGACTCCGCTCGGCGTCGTCACGCGGAAGCGCGTGCCGTCTCGCTCGATATGCGTTGCCGGACAACGGGCCGCCACCTCGGCGCCGGCGGCCAACGCGCGGTCGAGCAGCCCCTGATGATAGCGCGCGGGGTCGAGGGCCGCGTGTTGCGCGTAGACGGCGCCGCCATGATAGGTGTCGGTGCCCAGTTCACGGCGCTGCTCCGTGCGCGCAACCATGTGCGCCTCGACCTCGAGGCCCTTCGGCTGCTTGGCGAGCTTGGCGGCCAGCGCTTCGTACTGGGCGGGATTGTGGGCGGCGTGAAACCGACCGACGCGCTCGAAGCTGCAGTCGATCCCCTCGCTACGGACGAAGTCGGCAATCCAGGCAAGCGCGTTGTGCCCCTCCTTGAGGATTGCGTGGGCGCGCTCGCCGCCGTACTTGGCCGCCAGTTCGTCGAAGGATGGCTTGAGGCTCGTGCTGATCTGGCCGCCGTTGCGGCTGCTGCAGCCCCAGCCTGCCTCCTCGGCGTCGAGGACGAGGGTGCTGCGGCCGCCGCGCGCCGTCTGCAGAGCGGCGACCAGACCGGTATAGCCGGAACCGACGACCACGACGTCCGTCTGCGCCGGCAACACCGGCAGGGGCAGTTGCGGCCGGGGCGTGGCGTCCCACCAGTAGGGCTGGTTCTTGTACTCCGGTGCGAAAAGCGAGTCCGTCGACGCCATGGTTGCTGATTCCCGTGGAACTCGGCGGCGGATCATGGCCGAAGTCGCCCCGGCCGTCCATGCGCGCTACTGGACTCGATCCTTTCGTCGAGAGGATCAGCCGGTCGGTCGATCCCGAGACTTGCGGCGGGCGCCTGTCGAGCTCACGCCGACAGCGCCTGGTCGAGGTCCTCGATGATGTCGGCCGGGTCCTCGAGGCCGACGGAGAGACGCACGAGATTCTCTCGGATGCCCATTTTGATGCGCTCTTCCGGCGCCAGGCGCTGATGCGTCGTCGTCGCCGGATGGGTGATCAGGCTCTTGGTGTCGCCGAGATTGTTGGAGATGTCGACGAGGTTGAGCGCGTTGAGGAAGCGGAAGGCGCGCGCCTGGTCGCCCTTGAGTTCGAAGGCGACGAGCGAGCCGCCGGCCGCCATCTGCCGCTTGGCCAGGGCGGCCTGCGGAAAATCGGCGCGGCCGGGATAAAGCAGGCGCGTCACCGCCGGGTGGCCGGCGAGGAAGTCCGCCACTGCCGTCGCGTTGGCACAATGCTGGCGCACGCGCAACTCGAGCGTCTCCAGCCCCTTCAGCATGATCCAGGCGTTGAACGGGCTGAGCGACGGCCCGGTGTGGCGCAGATAGGGCTGCAGCTCATCGGTGATGAATTTCTCGGTCCCGAGCACGATGCCCGCGAGGCAGCGCCCCTGGCCGTCGATGTGCTTCGTCGCCGAATAGAGCACGATGTCGGCGCCGAGCGGGATCGGCTTCTGCAGCACCGGGGTCGCGAAGACGTTGTCGACGATCAGGCGCGCGCCGACGGCATGCACGAGATCCGCCACCGCCTGGATGTCGATCATCTCGAGCGTCGGGTTGGCCGGCGTCTCGATGAAGACGCAGCGCGTATCGGGCTCGAGGGCGGCGCGCCACTGCGCGAGATCGGGACCGTCGACGAGGGTCGTGGTCACGCCGTAGCGCGGCAGCAGTTCCTCGATGATGTAGCGGCAGGAGCCGAACAGCGCGCGCGAGGCGACGACCCGGTCGCCGGCCTTGACCTGGCACATGAGGGTGGCGTTGACGGCGGCCATGCCACTCGCCACGGCGCGCGCCGCCGGCGTGCCTTCGAGCAGCGCCATGCGCTCCTCGAACATCGATACCGTCGGGTTGCCGTAGCGGCTGTAGATATAGCCGGGCTCGCGGTTCTTGAAGCGCGCCTCGGCCTGCTCGGCATCGTCATACACATAGCCTGACGTCAGATAGAGCGCCTCGGCGGTCTCGCCGAATTCGCTGCGCGCCAGCCCCCCGCGCACGAGCCGCGTCTGCGGGCGCCATCCGGCGGCAGTGCCGCGTCGTTTTGCATCCATGATTGCGTCACCAGGCGAAGCGGTTGCGGAGTCTTCGTGGTTTCTTGTTCAGGCCGATCATACGCTCAGTTGTCGCCCCGGCGAAAGCCGGGGCCCATAAGCTCCGGCCGCTGGAATATGGGCCCCGGCTTTCGCCGGGGCGACACAAGAAGAAAAGACACAAGAGCGCTCACCGGCTCAATACGCCCAGTAACCAGCGCATACGATCGAGGCTTCGACGGCCGCATCGTCATCGCTTCGACGTGCCGCCGGAGCCTCGTCTTCGTCATGATCGATGCGGCGGGCCGCCGCCGGGCGGTGCCGCAGAGACGCGACCGGGGGGCGCGCGTCGGCGGCAGGCTGGTAGGCGAGGCTGAAATCGCGGAACGCCCTCAGCCAGGTCGCGACGTCGGCCGTCGCCGGGATCTCGAAGCTGTCGAAACCGCAGCGCAGCATGAACTGCAGCTGGTCGCGCAGCACGTTGCCGACGGCGCGCAGCTCGCCGCGATAGCCGTAGCGCTCGCGCAGCAGCCGCGCCGAGCTGTAGGCGCGGCCATTGGTGAACTTCGGGAAGTTGAGGGCGATGACATCGAACCGCTCGACGTCGGCCGCGATCAGGGAGGGCGGCTGGTCGCTCTTGAGGAAGATGCCGAGGGGGCCTGGCCGCGCCAGGAGCGCGTCGCGGTTGGCCTGCCAGCGCGCCAGCGTGACGATGACCGCGCCGTCGGCGGGCAGGGGGTCCTCGTCCTTGAGCGCCAGCCAGGGGTCGTCGACCGGACCCGTCTTCCTAATGAGGGGCATAGAGCTTCTCCTTGAACGGCGTCAGGCCGATGCGCCGGTAGGTGTCGAGGAAGCGCTCGCCGTCCTGCCGCACGCTCAGATAGGTGTCGATGACGGTCTCGACGGCGCCGACCACGTTCTCGGCCGAGAACGCCGGGCCGACGATGTCGCCGAGCGAGGCGTTCTCGTCGGCACTGCCGCCCAGCGTCACCTGGTAGAATTCCTCGCCCTTCTTGTCGACGCCGAGGATGCCGATGTGGCCGACATGATGATGGCCGCAGGCGTTGATGCAGCCGGAAATCTTGATCTTGAGTTCGCCGATGTCGAGCAGGCGCGTGAGATCGCTGAGCTGCCGGCTGATCTGCTGCGCCACCGGGATCGACCGCGCATTGGCCAACGCGCAATAGTCGAGACCCGGGCAGGCGATGATGTCGCTGGCCAGCCCCACGTTGGGCGTCGCCAGCCCGAGTTCACCGAGCCGCTGCCAGAGCGCGTAGAGGTCGGACTTCGCGACGTCCGCCAGCACGAGATTCTGCTCGTGCGTGACGCGGACCTCGCCGAAGCTGTAGCGGTCGGCGAGGTCGGCGACCGCGTCCATCTGCGCGTCCGTGGCGTCGCCGGGGATGCCGCCCACGGGCTTCAGCGACAGCGTGACGATGGCATGGCCCGGGCGCTTGTGCGGCGTGACGTTGGTGCGCACCCAGCGCCCGAAGCGGAAGTCGCGGCGCAGCTGGGCCTCGAAATCGGCCGGCTTGTCGTCGAGCGCGCGGTAGGGCGGCGGTGCGAAATAGCCGCGGATGCGCTCGATCTCGGCGGCCGGCAGTTCCAGATAGCCGTCGCGGATCTGCTGCCATTCCTCCTCGACGAGCTGGGTGAAGCGGTCGACGCCGACGCTGTCGACCAGGATCTTGATGCGCGACTTGTAGAGATTGTCGCGGCGGCCGAGCTGGTTGTAGATGCGCAGGATGGCCTCGAGATAGGAGAGCAGGTGCCGCTTCGGCAGGAACGGCCGGATGGTCTTGGCGATGACCGGCGTGCGGCCCTGGCCGCCGCCGACCAGCACCTCGAAGCCGGCCTCGCCGGCCTCGTTGCGGTGCATCCTGAGGCCGATGTCGTGCACCTTCACGGCGGCGCGGTCGTGCGGCGATCCCGTCACGGCGATCTTGAACTTGCGCGGCAGGAAGGAGAATTCCGGATGGAACGTCGACCACTGCCGAATGATCTCACTGTAAATGCGCGGGTCTTCGATCTCATCGGCAGCAACACCGGCGAAGTGGTCCGCGGTGACGTTGCGGATGCAGTTGCCAGAGGTCTGGATGGCGTGCATCTCCACCGTCGCCAGCTCCGCCAGGATGTCGGGCGTCTCCTCCAGGTTGATCCAGTTGAACTGGATGTTCTGGCGCGTCGTGAAGTGGCCGTAGCCTTTGTCGTAGCGGCGCGCGATGTGGGCGAGCTTGCGCAGCTGCTTCGAGGACAGCGTGCCGTAGGGGATGGCGATGCGCAGCATGTAGGCGTGCAGCTGCAAGTAGAGGCCGTTCATCAGCCGCAGCGGCTTGAACTCGTCCTCGCTGAGCTCGCCGGCGATGCGGCGCTCAACTTGTCCACGGAACTGCGCCACCCGCTCGTCCACCAGGGTCTGGTCGTAGTTGTCGTAGCGATACATCCTGCGCCTACTCCTGCTGCGTGGCCGTGACCGAGTCTGGCCGGCCCAACTCGGGATGCGTGCTCGGCCCGAGGGCGCGGATCACCTCGCGGTAGCGGCGCGGCAGCAGCCGCTTCCCCTCGCGCACCACCTCGATCAGGTAGGGTGCCACCACCTCGCGCTCGGCGACCGCCCGCTCCGCCACGGCCGTCAACGCCGCGGCCGACTCCTCGCTCTCGGCGACGCGCGAGCGACCGACCGCCTCGACCCAGTGCCCGCCTTCGGCCAGGAAGACGACGCGGCCGTCGCTCAGGCGGTTGGCCGTGATCACTTGCGACCCTGTCGCCATTCGCGCGCCTACACGGCCATCGCCAGCGCTTGCGCCGGGGCTTCGATGGCGGCCGCGTCGGCCAGGGCCGCCACGCTGCCGATGACGATGATGGCCGGCCCCGCGATCCCGTGATCGCGCACCAGCATCTCGACGTCAGCGACGCGCCCGACCAGCGTGCGTTGGTTCGGCAGCGTGCCGTTCTCGACGATGGCCGCCGGCGTCGCCGCGTCAAGGCCGTGTGCAATCAGCTTTGCGGCGATGCGTCCGGCCGCCGATACGCCCATGTAGATCACCAGCGTCTGGTCGAGGCGCGCCAGGCTCGCCCAATCGAGGTCGGGCTCGCCGTCGCTGCCCTGTCCCGTGACCAGCGTCACCGCCTGGGCGTGCTCGCGGTGAGTGAGGGGGATGCCGGTGACGGCGGCGCAGCCGAGGGCCGCCGTGATCCCGGGGACCACCTCGGCGGCGATGCCGCGCCGGCGCAAGTATTCGAGCTCCTCGCCGCCGCGCCCGAAGACGAAAGGATCCCCGCCCTTGAGGCGCACGACGCGCCGGCCGGCCTGCGCCTGTTCGGCGATCAGCGCGTTGATCTCGTCCTGGCTGCGGCTGTGGTTGCCCCGGGATTTGCCGACATAGATCCGCTCGGCGTCGCGGCGGACATAGTCGAGGATCTCCGGCCCGACGAGTTTGTCGTACACGACAACGTCGGCGCGCTGGATGAGACGCAGCGCGCGCAGGGTCAGGAGGTCGGGATCGCCGGGGCCGGCGCCGACGATGGCGACCGAGCCTTGGGGCGGCTCGCCGGTGGCCCGGCTGTTGACCAGCGTCAGCATACGCTCGCGCGCCGCGCCGTCGTCGCCGGCCAGCACCGCCGCGGCGACCGGGCCGTCGAAGAAGCGGCTCCAGAAGCGCAGGCGTGTCGTCGCGTCCGGCAAGACGCCGCGCACTGCGGTGCGAAAGCTATCGGAGAAATGCGCGAGACGACCGAGGCGCGAGGGAAGCAGGCGCTCGATCGCCTCGCGCAGGCGGCTGGCCAGCAGGGGGGCCGTACCGCCAGTCGAGATGCCGATCACCACGGGGTCGCGCTCGACGATGGCCGGCACGACGAAACTCGAAAGGTCCGCTCGGTCGACGACGTTGACCGGCACGCCGGCCGCCTGCGCCGCCTCGGCGACGCGCTCGTCGACGTCCGGGCGGCCGGTGGCAGCAAAGACGAGGCGCTGCCCGCGAACGTCGCCGGCGACGAAGCCGCGGCGGGTCGTCGCGATCTGACCGTCGTTGGCCACCTCCGCAATCTCCGCATTCAGGCGCGGTGCCACCACCGTGACGGCAGCGCCGGCCTTGCGCAGGAGGCGCAGCTTGCGAGCCGCCAGGCCACCGCCGCCGACGATCAGGGCGGGCTGATCCTTGAGGGAGAAAAAGGCGGGGAAATGTTGCAAAGGACGCCTCCTGCCACGAATGAACGGGCCCACGGAGAACGTCCGTGGCGCTTTAGCGCTTGGTGACGCGGGCGCAAGCTGCCCAATCAAATCCCGCGGGTCCGCCGGAAGAGGGCCGGACCAGGCCCAAAACAAAAACCCCGTCGCGGCTGGTACCGGGACGGGTTCGTCACCGCTTTAGCCGCATTTTTAAAGCGCCCGCAAGCTGGAAGCTCAAATCGGCGCTGACAAGCTACATACGCGCGCCCTGCGGCAGAGTCAATGCTTTGCTGCGCATTTTGTCGGTTGACCCCGCGCCGGCCCCTGGCCGATTCATGGCCCGCTGGACAGAGGGAGGAGGCCGATCATGCATCGCAGCCGCCTCGGCGGGTTCATCATCGATTGCCAGACCGACGATCTCGCCGCCGCCGCCCGCTTCTGGAGCCAGGCGCTCGGCTTCGCGCAGCGCCCGTCCAAGAACCCCGAGGACATCGGCTACATGCCGCTCGACAGCGGTCCGTTGGGCCTCGACATCGAGGTGCAGACGGTCGACCACCCCAGCCGCGTCCACCTGGACATCCGCAGCGACAACGTCGAGGCCGAGGTGCGCCGCCTCGAGACGCTCGGGGCGACGCGCGTCAAGCAGGTGCGCGACTGGTGGGTGATGGAGGCGCCGACCGGCCAGCGCTTCTGCGTCGTGCCGGCGCGCGGCGGTCTCGCCGCCGACGCCAACCAGTGGCCGTGATCGGGTTAGGCGCCCTCGACCGCCACCAGCGAGCCGCGCGAGACGCCCTGCCGCAGCTTGATCAACACGGTGTATTCCGGCGAGCGGTACCAGGCCTTGAGCGCCGCCATGTCCGCAAACTCGATGACGACCAGGCGGGCTGGCTGCCAGTCGCCCTCCAGCACCTCGTGTTTGCCGCCGCGCACGACGAAGCGCCCGCCATGCTT
>JBKOWC010000358.1:0-6671 GCA_046724215.1 Pseudomonadota bacterium
GGGCTGGTAGATTGGTGACCGCGGCAGGAAGTATTTTCGCACGCGGGGACGCGGAGACGGGGAGGTCCGGACATCCGCCTGCGCGGGGCCGTGGTGCCATTCTTGTAGGGGCGCGCCGCGCGCGCCCGGCAACGGCGTGCAAATCTGCGCCCATACCGGGCGTGGCGCCGCCGCGGGCGCGCGCAGCGCGCCCCTACAGAATGACATCTCTTCGCGTCTCCGCGAGTAGAAGCACTGGATAGGGCGTGGTGAGGTAGGCGATGGAACAGACCTGGCGTTGGTTCGGCCCGCGCGACCCGGTGCCGTTGCAGCATGTCCGGCAGGCGGGCGCCACCGGCGTCGTGAGCGCGCTGCATCACCTGCCGAACGGGACGGCGTGGCCGATCGCCGAGATCGAGAAGCGAAAACGCGAGATCGAGGCGGCCGGGCTCGCCTGGTCGGTGGTCGAGAGCATCCCGGTGTCGGAGGAGATCAAGACGCGCTCCGGCGACTGGCGCGCGCATATCGAGGCCTATGCGCAGACGATCCGCAATCTCGCGGCCTGCGACGTCAGGACGGTGTGCTTCAATTTCATGCCGGTGATCGACTGGACGCGCACCGATCTGACCTATGCTCTGCCGGACGGCTCGCTGTCGTTGCGCTTCGATGCGACGACGTTCGCGGCGTTCGACCTCTTCATCCTGAAGCGGCAAGACGCCGAGGCCGACTACACGCCGGAGCGCATCGCGCAAGCCCGGGAGGCTTTCGCGGCGATGGACGCGGCGACGCAGGAGCGGCTGACGCGCACGATCATCGCGGGCCTGCCGGGCGCCGAGGAGAGCTACACCGTGGCGATGCTGCGCGACGCGCTCGGGCGGTATCGCGGCGTCGGCAAGGACGAGCTGCGAGGACGGCTCGGCGAGTTCCTCGATGCGGTCGTGCCGGCCGCGGAGGAGTCGGGCGTGCGCCTCGGCATCCATCCGGACGACCCGCCGCGCGGCCTGCTCGGGTTGCCGCGCATCGTCAGCACGGCGGCGGACGCGCGCTGGATCCTCGAGCGCAACCAGAGCCCGGCGAGCGGCCTGACCTTCTGCACCGGCTGCTACGGCGCGCGACCCGACAACGATCTCGTCGCCATGGCAAAGGAATTCGCCGACCGCATTCATTTCCTCCACCTGCGCAGCACGCGGCGCGAGGCCGATCCCGAGACCTTCCACGAGGCCGCCCATCTCGAAGGCGACGTCGACATGGTCGGCGTCATTGGCGCGGTAGTCCGCGAGGAGCGGCGCCGCGAGAGCAGCGGCCGCGCCGACGCGACGATCCCCATGCGGCCGGACCACGGCCACCAGATGCTCGACGACGTCGGCAAGAAGGTTAACCCCGGCTATTCCGCCATCGGCCGCCTCAAGGGCCTGGCCGAGCTGCGCGGGGTGGCGAGGGCGGTAGAGCAGCTGTTGCAAGAGTCCTCCAGCCACATTCCCCCGCCCCTTGTGGGCGGGGGATAAGGGGGCGGGGTCCTGCGCCGGCAGGCGCGCAAGAAGTCTGATCGCGCCGATGCCCCGGCGGTTCTCGTCAGTTCGCGGGGCAGACATTACGAACTCTATGAGTTTCTTGAGCCGCTCGAGTCTTTGGCGCGCTCCGCGCGCGAAACCCCGCCCCCTGAATCCCCCGCCCACAAGGGGCGGGGGAATAGAAGATCGGCGTAGTCTCCTGGTGGAGTTCAGTCCTTCCGCTGCAGGTCGGCGATCATGGCGGCGAGGAAGCGGGCGGCCTCGCCGCCGGTCGCGGCGCGGTGGTCGAAGGTGAGGGAGAGCGGCAGGCGACGGCGCACCGTCGGCTGACCATCGACCGCCACGACTATGGGCGCGATGCGTCCGACGCCGACGATCGCCACCTGGGGCGGCACGACCACCAGCACGGCGTGGCGACCGCCGAGCGTGCCGAAGTTCGAGAGCGTGATCGTGGCGCCGCGCAGTTCCTCGAGCGGCACGGTCCGTGCCAGTACGTCTTTCTTCATCGCCTCGAGGCCGCGGCGCAGATCGGCGGCGTCGCGCGCCTCCACGTTGCGGAGCACCGGCGCGAACAGTCCGTCCCCAGTGTCCATGGCGATCGCCAGGTCGACCTTCTGGTGCAGGCGACGCGCTACCGCCTTGCCGTCGTACCAGGCGTTGAGCGCAGGTTCGGCGCGGCAGGCGGTGACGATGGCGCGGACGAGGCGCACGGTGGTATCGGTGCCGGCCGGCCAGTCATCCACGTCTGCCTCGTCGCTGAGCGTGGCCGGGACGACTTCGGCATGCGAGCGAGTCATGCTGCTGGCCATGGCGCGGCGCACGCCGCGCAGGGGCTCCGGCGGGCCGGCCTCGCTCAACGAGCGGGCCGCGCGCTCCACGTCGGCCCGGGTGATCAGACCATCGGCGCCGCTGGGTGCGATGGCGCCCAGCTCGACGCCGAGCTTGCGCGCCAGCGCACGGATGGCCGGCGTGGCCTTGACGCCCGAGGGGACGCGCTCTCCAGCGACTTCGGCGCCGGCGGTTGGCGCGATCGTCTCGCTCTTCGGCAGCACGCCGACGACGGTGCCGGCATCGCCCACGGTGGTTTCCTCATATTCGACCATCGTCGTGCCGATGGTCACGCGATCGCCGGCCTGGCCGTGCAGCTTGGCGATGCGGCCCGACCAGGGGGCCGGGATCTCCACGACCGCCTTCTCCGTCTCGACGGAGACCAGCGGTTGATCAGCAACCACGCGATCGCCGACGGACACATGCCAGGCGACGATCTCGGCCTCGTGCAGGCCTTCGCCCAGATCGGGCAATGCGAACGTCTTCATTCGAACTCCAGAGTGCGGCGGGCCGCCGCGAGAATGCGCGACTTGCCTGGCATGTAATGCATCTCCAGCCGCGGCAGCGGCATGACCGTGTCATAGCCGGCCACCCGCTGAACGGGCGCCATCAGCGTTGTGAGTCCATGTTCGGCCAGGCGAGCCGCGACCTCGGCGCCGAACCCGGCGGTCAGCGGCGCCTCGTGAACGATGACGCAACGTCCGGTCTTCTCGACTGCCGTCAGGATCGTCGTCATGTCCAGAGGCTTCACGGTTGCCACGTCGATCACGGTCGCGCTCACGCCATCGCCGGCGAGCGCATCGGCGGCCGCGAGAACCTCTCGGGTCATCGCGCCCCAGGTCACGAAGGTGAGGTCGCGGCCCTCGCGCAGCGTGAAGCAGACATCGAGCGGCAAGGCCGCTCCGTCATCGCTGACCTCCTCCTTGAGGGAGCGATAGAGCCGAGTCGGTTCCAGGAAGATCACGGGATCGGGATCGCGAATGGCCGCCAGCAGCAAGCCATACGCCGCACTGGGCGAGGAGGGAATCACGACGCGCAGGCCTGGCACATGGGCGAATATCGCCTCTGGGCTTTCGGAATGATGCTCGGGCGCATGCACACCGCCGCCGCAGGGACTGCGCAGCACCATCGGGCAGGTCAAACGGCCGCGCGTTCGGTTTCGCAGGCGAGATGCGTGGTTCACGATCTGGTCGAGCGTCGGATAGATGAATCCCGTGAACTGGATCTCCGCCACCGGCCGGAAGCCTTCGGCCGCCAGCCCGACGGAAACGCCGGCGATCAGCAGCTCCGCCAGCGGCGTGTCGATGACGCGCCGCGGACCGAAGCGTTGCAGCAGGCCGTCGGTGGCGCGGAACACGCCGCCATTGGCGCCGACATCCTCGCCCAGCACCAGCACCCGCTCGTCGGCCGCCATCTCGTGGGCGAGCGCCATGTTGATCGCCCCCGGCGCTCGCCTCCTGTCGCTGCGCCACAAGCTCGGCCGGCAGTTTTTCGTAGAGGTGATCGAACATCGCCGCCGGCGGTTCAGGCTTCATGGCGAGGTATTCCTCGACGGCGGCGTTGACCTCGGCGGTGCATTGCGCGTGCAGCCCTTCCTCGTCGACCTTGTTCCAGGCGCCGGATTCCGCGAGATACTTGCGGAGGCGGGCGATCGGCTCGCGTTCCCACTGACGGCTGACCTCGGAGTCCTCGCGATAGCGGCGAGCATCGTCGACCGTCGTGTGATCGCCCAGGCGGTAGGTGAGAGCCTCGATGACGGCGCCCCCGCCGCCGGCGCGTGCCCTTTCGATGGCGCAGCGCGCCGCGTCAGCGACGGCGATGACGTCGTTGCCGTCGACCTGCTCGCCGGGAAGGCCCGCCGCGATGGCTTTCTGCGCCAGGGTCTTCGCCCCGCTCTGCGCCGAGCGCGGCACCGAGATCGCCCACTGGTTGTTGGCGATGATGAACACGGCCGGCAGCTGCATAGCGCCCGCGAGATTGATCGACTCGTAGAAGTCGCCCTTCGAGGTGGCTCCATCGCCAAGACAGCAGACGGCAACACGCTGCTCATCCCTCAGTTTCATCGCCAGGGCCACGCCGACCGCATGGAGCGTCTGGCTGCTGACGGGAACGCAGATCGGGAAATCCCGCGACGCTCCGGGACAAGCGCTGCCCCGCTCGTCGCCGCCCCAGTAGAGCAGGATCTCGGCGGCCGTTACCCCGCGCCAGAGCTGGGCCGCCTGGTCCCGATAGGATGGCAAGAGCATGTCATCGCGATGCATGGCGCTGGCGACGCCGACGCCGATCGCTTCCTGGCCGACACAGGGCGGATAGGTGCCGAGCCGTCCCGTGCGCTGCAGGGAGACGGCCTTGGCATCGAACGTCCGCGTCCACACCATGGCGCGGTAGAGGGGCAGCAGCACCACCGGATCGCGGGCGAATTCGGGCAGCGCCTCGGTAACGCGACCCTCAGGGTCGAGAAACTGGCGATACGCGATCTCGAATGAAGCGACGATTGTCACGGCACCACGCGATCATCGCGATATAGGCTTTTTGTCGGCCAGAGCCAGCGACCAATTTGGGGCACGCCGTTGGTGCAGTGCACCATGGCGATAGACACCATGAAGCAGGCGCTGTGGCACCACCGCCAAATCATCTTCATGTCATTCCCGCGAAAGCGGGAGTCCAGGGCTAGTGACGTGGCAGTCGCCTGGCTTCCCGCTTTCGCGGGAATGACAATGTTGGATGGGGGAATAACGATCGTGACAGGATTTTCTTCTTGCATTCCATTTGGACTTGCGTCATAAGCGCGGCCCTTCGGTCGGCTCCGTGCGCGGGCTCGTGAGGCACCGGCTGGCGCGGTACGCAGTGCGTGTCCGTGTTCCGCTGAACGAAGGCCCTGAACGTAGCTCAGTGGCAGAGCGCCGGGGAACCCGGAGGACGCCGGTTCGATTCCGGTCGATCAGACAAAGAGAGGATAGCTCAGATGGGTAGAGCAGATGCCTGATAAGCATCCCGTCGCGGGTTCGACTCCCGCTCCTACGCTCCGGTTCAGCCTGAAACGCTGAATTCCAACTGAAGGGAACCGGACGCGCGCTTCAGTCGCGGTCCGGTCGCCTGGCCGAAAGGCCTTCCGTCCGAACCCAGACACCGTGAGACCGGCCCTGTGCCGTGGCGGATATCGCATGCGCGGATCGCCGGGTCCACTCGTTCGACCGCCGCACCCCTGCGTGGCGATCGGAGAGGTGTGCCCGCCGTCCCGCCTCGCTCAAGCCGCGGCCCGCCGGCAATCGCGGGAAGACGCGTCCGGGACCCGTGTCCTCGATCTGACGGCGAGCCTTGCGGATGGCCGCGAGGCGAAGATGTGGAGACGTGTCATGAGTCGGCGTTTTCTGATGCTGCGCGCGACGGTGAAGGACGGCGAGCGTGCCCTCCTGCTGCGCAACGGCCGCTACGAGCGCGTGCTCGGTCCCGGCCGCCGCCGTCTGTTCGATGCGAAGCGCGAGCTGACGGTCGAGACGTTCCAGGTCGTGCGCGCCGAGTTCCCGGCCGAGCGCTACGCCGTGATCAAGGCCGAGCGGCCGGAGATGGCGGCCGCGCTGTTCGAGGCCGTGGAGACGCGGGCCGACGAGCTCGCCATCGTGAACCTCGACGGCCGCCCGCTGCATCTGGTCGGCCCGTGGAAGGTACGCGTGTTCTGGAAGGTGGCGACGGCCGTGACCGTCGATCGCATCGACACGGCTGTTGACCCGAAGGTCGACCCGCGCCACCTGGCGCTGATCGACCGCACGCGCAACCCGTACGGCTCGGAGACGGTGGTCGAGAACCACGAGGCCGGCCTGCTCTATGTCGAGGGCCGGCTGGTCGAGCGGCTGGCGCCGGGCCGTCACGCCTACTGGACGGTCAACCGCAAGGTCGAGGTGAAGCGCGTCGACCTGCGGCCGCAGGCGGTCGAGATCACCGCGCAGGAGATGCTGACCAAGGATCGCATCGCCCTGCGCGTGACGCTGACGGCGCTGCGCCGGATCGTCGATCCGGAGAGGGCCGTGAGCGCGGTCGTGGACGTCGACGGCTGGCTCTACCGGCTCGTGCAGTTCGCCATCCGCGAGGCGGTGGCGGCGCGCACGCTGGACGAGGTGCTGTCGGCGAAGAGCGTACTCGATCAGGAGCTGCGCGCGTACGTGCGCGAGCGCCTGGGCGAGACGGGCATCGAGGTGACGGAGCTCGGCGTGAAGGACGTGATCCTGCCCGGCGAGATCCGCGAGCTCGTGAACAAGGTGGTGGAGGCGGAGCGGACGGCGAAGGCCAACCTGATCCGCCGCCAGGAGGAGACCGCGGCGACGCGTTCGCTCCTCAACACCGCGAAGCTCATGG
>JBKOWC010000054.1:0-4401 GCA_046724215.1 Pseudomonadota bacterium
CTCGGTCATGATCTTCTGTTTGCGCGCCGCCATCTGCTGGCCGAGCTCCTCGAGATCGAGCTTCGCCCTCTTGACCTTCGGGAACATCGTGCCCTCTTCCTCCTGCACGTGATGTTTCACATATTCGATGAGAACGGTGACCTTGGCATCGTAGAGGTGGTCGCCGAGACGCGACTGCTCCAGCTCCTCGACCAGTCGCTTGATCTCCCCGTGCTCGACCGTCGCTTCGTCCATTATGTCTTCCTGTTCGATCGCCTCGCGGACGGCCGGATAGAAGATCTCCTCCTCGATTTCGGCATGCGCCGTCAGCGCGGTGCAGATCTGCCGCACGACATCGGCCTTCATGCGCTCGTCGTCCGCCTTCTTCGCCTTCGCGAATTGCTTGTAGAGTTTCTCTACCTCTCGGTGATCCTGGGTAAGAAGCGCTATCGCGTCGTGGCCGGCGTTCGAGCTCTTGGTTGTTTTGCGCGCCATTTGAACTTCTCCTGGAAATGACGATCGATGTCGAATGCGTCCTCTCAGGCCCATTCGATCATCCTCACAATCGGCGGCTTTCCGAAAGGTTCCGCTTTTCCGCTGCCGGCACGCGATCGATCCGCGGCGACGGCTCCGGGGAACGCGGCGCACGCGGCGGCATTGAGTCCGGCTGGCCCTGCAACAGGTATGCCGATGGCCGACTATGCAGATCTTTCCGCTTTCGGGGCGGAGGGCGAGCTCCATGTTGTCGTCGAGTGTCCGCGCGGATCGGCGGCGAAGGTGAAATACGAGCCTGAGCTGGGGCGTTTTCGGTCTCGCGCGCCCTGCCGCTGGGCCTGGCCTATCCGTTCGACTGGGGCTTCATTCCGGGGACGCTGGCCGATGATGGCGATCCCGTCGATGCGCTGGTCGTGCACGACAGCGCCACCTTTCCGGCCGTCGTCCTCCCGTGCAACGTCCTCGGCGTCGTCGAGGTGTCGCAGCGCGGCGAGGACGACGCCCGGCAACGGAACGATCGCATCATCGCCATGCCCACCTGGCACGACCGCCTGGGTAAAATTCGAGCGGGCGACCCAGGTGCCGGCGCGCCTGCGCAAGGAAATCGAGCACTTCTTCCTGGATGCGACGTTCTTCACCGGCAAGGACTTCAAGATCATCGGCTGGCGGGCGCCGAAGAGCGGCCATGCGATAATCAGGGGCGGAGAAGAACGCTACCGGCGACATTCACAATGGTCGATGCCGGCGGCGGGAACAAAGCAGCCCTTGCGAGACTGAATCGTTCATCGACCATCAAGGAGACAAAGCATGGCAAGCAGGCGCCAGCGTGGGAAGGTTTCCAAGGTGATGCGTGAGCATAAGCGGGGGACGCTGACAAGCGGGTCGGGCAAGAAGGTCAAGAGCCGCAAGCAGGCGATCGCGATCGCCATGTCCGAGTCGGGACAGTCGAAGCGCCAGAAGAAGACCCGCAGGAAGACTAGTCGCAAGAAGAAGAGCAGCCGATGACGCATCGCCTTCGATAAGTGTTCCTACAAAAGGGGCTGTCTATGTGGGCCGTCCGGCTGCAGGCCCGCGACGAGCCCCACCGCGTTGGCATCTGCCACCGATGCCCTCGCCTGGCTGATCAGCGTCACGCGCTGGCCGCTGCTCTGGGCGGTCGTCGCGCTGCTGCTCGCCTTCGTCTATCGCTTCGGACCGAGTCGCGAGCGCGCGAAGTGGCGTTGGATTACCTGGGGGAGCGCCGGCGCATCGCTTGCGTGGCTTGTCGCCTCCAGTGCACGCAGGAGATAGCGAAGCTTGAAAAGGCTCTTTCGAAGAAAGACGCCCGGATGGGTCCGGTCGCAAGTTCATCCGCCAGCGGATCGGCTTCCGCCCAAGGCACAGGCTCTAGGGCGATGTCGGGCACCGAAGCGACCACGGAAATGAACAGCGCATCACAGGCAAGGCGACCTCCGCGCAGGACGTGCAGAATCAGAGGCAGCCAACCGCCGCTGATGCTGCGCGGGCCAACCAAGTCGCGCCGGCGGCCGGCCCGACCAAAGCATCGACAACACTCGAGCACGCAAGGGAACTAGACCATGCCGGCAAGGAAAGCGAGTACATGACGACAGTGCAGCAGGCAAAACACCAGATGGGAATGAAAGTTCAGTAGTTTCCTCGTTTGGGTTCCGAGCTGAGCGCTAGAATCGACGTCAGAGTGCGCCGGGAAGACCGGCGAGGAGTAGGAGGTGAAAAGTCCTCTGTGATGAAGGTGTAGCGAACCACATCAGCCCCGAGTCATGCGTGCTGGGCCGCGAGGCCGGCATCGAAGCGTTGACAGGGGGCGTGCAGGCTGGGTATTGAGCCGCGAAGGATCAATCGGGGCGGCGACGCCGTTCTGACAGCGGAAGGCCATACGACGGGGCGCGTAAGCGTGAGTGCCCCGGCGGCCCCGCGCGGTCCATGACCCCAGCATGCGCGCACACGCCTCGCCAGGGAACCGGGAGGTCTCGGGGTCGGCCGCCAACGGCCTGACCAGCGGTCCGCATCGGGAAGGCGGTTAGAGCCGGAGCCGATGATGCACGACCCGGAGAAGTCAGACCCATCCATAGGAGCGTCGAAGCCGGCGAACGCGTCCGCGTCAGCGGGCGGGGAGTCGGCGGAGCAAAGGGGTGGGGCCGAGGGAAACGCGAGCCAGCACGGCATGTGCCGGACACCGAGCCGGGAAAGCATGTCCTTCGGGTTAGAGCGCGTGCGACCCACGTAAGCGCACCCTGCCAGTCGCCGTCTTCCCCGTAGATGGTCCGCGCGGCTTGCTGATGACGCGGGCTTGCACTGCACGCGCCTTGGGCTAGCGCCGGTCCGGCAGGCAGCACAGCATCGCAGTGAGGAAAATTGTCTGAGCCACCACTAGAGTTTAACTCCGGCCATGTCGGGAACAAAACCGGCAGGAATGAATTTGCACGCATGACACATCGCGACCGAGGAGGGCCGCACCATGCTGACAACTATTCTCATCATCGTGCTGGTTGTGCTGCTGCTAGGCGGCGGTGGCGGCTACTACGGCTATAGCGCTTACGGCGGTCCCGGACTCGGCGGAGCTGTCGGGCTCCTGTTGGTTGTGCTTCTGGTTCTGTGGCTTTTTGGGGTCTTCGCCGTCGCCCCCGTACACGGCTAACGGAACCTGCATCCCTCGCCACGAAGTTATTTCTACGCGGGTTTGCTGGATTCAAGAGGGCGCAAGGCGGAAGTGCCACGCGAATTCAGCGGCGAACTTCATCGGCGACCTCGCGAACGCGATCGTTGAGCTCGTCGCTCACCTCGCCCGTCAGACGATCTTCGATTCCGGCAACGCCCAATTTGCAGAGGGCTCTTCGCTGCTCGCTGGCTCATGACATGGCTTCGCTCGACGTGCGCAGGTCCGCTGTCGTCCTGGCGAAGGCTGGGACTCATAAAGCACCGGCCCCTGAAATAGGGGCTCCCGGCGATGCGCCGGCATGAACATTGATAGCCAAGCCGCACCGACCGGCCGGGAACGAGAAGTCCGGCCTGCTCCGCGCCATCGGCCCTGGGCTGATCACCGGTGCGTCGGATGACGATCCGTCCGGCATCGCGACCTATTCGCAGGCTGGCGCGCAGTTCGGCTATGGGCTCGGCTGGACGCTGCTGCTTACCTATCCGCTCATGGCGGCCATCCAGGAGATCAGCGCCCGCATCGGGCGTGTCACCGGCCGCGGTCTCGCCGGCAATTTCGCCCGCTGCTATCCGGCCTGGCTGGTCAAGGGCATCGTGCTGCCCATGGTGGTCGCCAACACCATCAACCTCGGCGCCGATCTCGGCGCCATGGGCGCGGCGGTGCGGCTGCTGATCGGCGGGCCCAGCCTGCTTTATGTCGCCGTCATCGGCGGCGCCTCGGTGCTGCTGGAGATCTTCGTCGCCTATTCACGCTACGTCAGGACGCTAAAATGGCTGACGCTCGCGCTGCTGGCCTATGTCGCGACCGTGTTCGCGGTCCAGGTACCCTGGGGCGAGGTGGCCTATCGTCTCATCGTCCCCGACATCGTGTTCAGCAAGGACTACATCGTGACCGTGGTCGCAATCCTCGGCACCACCATCAGCCCCTATCTCTTCTTCTGGCAGGCCGAGGAAGAGGTGGAAGAACAGGAAGAGGATCCGGCCGCGAAGCCGCTCAAGGCGGCACCCGAACAGGCGCCGCCCGAGATTCAGCGCATCGAGATCGACACCTACCTGGGCATGGCGATCTCGAACCTTGTCGCCCTGTTCATCCTGCTGACGACCGCCGCGACACTCCATGCGCACGGCATAACCGACATTCAGACCTCGGCCCAGGCGGCCGAGGCGTTGCGGCCGATCGCCGGCGATTTCGCCTTCATCCTGTTCGCGGCGGGCATCGTCGGCACGGGCCTGCTGGCGCTGCCGGTGCTCGCC
>JBKOWC010000040.1:0-11072 GCA_046724215.1 Pseudomonadota bacterium
ACGCTGCATTTCGACGCCCCCCTGCTGGTCGCGACGGGGGTCTTGCCGCGGCGGCAGCCGCCCAAGGTGCTGACCGCCATCCGACGGGCCGTGGCGGCCCGCGATACGCTGCCGCTGACGGGGCTGCACGCCGCCACGACAACCAGCGGATCGGTCGTCGTCGGACTGGCGCTCGCCGAGGGACGTCTCGACGTCGAGGGTGTCTGGCAGGCGGCGCAGCTCGACGAGACCTATCAGATCGAGCAATGGGGCGAGGACCCTGAGGCCACGGCGCGCCGCGCCGAGCTGCGGCGCGACCTCGAAGCCATCGACCGATTCCTCAGCCTGCTCTCGCCGGCAGCGGCGTAACCGCGGGCTGGCACAATCGATGCGACGGTGCTATCCACATAGCGGGGACGATCTGTCATAAAAATGTAACAATCGAGGAGCGCCATGCAGGAGATCTTGCGCCAGCTCGAGCAGAAGCGCATGGCGGCGCGGGCCGGCGGCGGCTGGCGCCGCATCGAGGCCCAGCATGCCAAAGGCAAGCTGACGGCGCGCGAGCGGATCGAACTGCTCCTCGACGCGGACTCCTTCGAAGAGTGGGACATGTTCGTCGAGCATCGCACCGCCGATTTCGGCATGGGCGAGCAGCGCGTCCCCGGCGACGGTGTCGTGACCGGACACGGCACCATCAACGGCCGCCTCGTCTTCGTCTTCAGCCAGGACTTCACGGTGTTTGGCGGCTCGCTGAGCGAGGCGCACGCCGAGAAGATCTGCAAGATCATGGACCAGGCGATGCAGGTCGGCGCCCCCGTCATCGGCTTGAACGATTCCGGCGGCGCCCGCATCCAGGAAGGCGTGGCATCGCTCGCCGGCTATGCCGAGGTCTTCCAGCGCAACGTGCTCGCCTCGGGCGTCGTCCCGCAGATTTCGCTGATCATGGGGCCGTGCGCCGGCGGCGCCGTCTACTCGCCGGCCATGACGGACTTCATCTTCATGGTGAAGGACACGTCTTACATGTTCGTCACCGGGCCGGACGTGGTGAAGACGGTGACGCACGAAACGGTGACGCACGAGCAGCTCGGCGGCGCCGTCACGCATACGACGAAATCGAGCGTCGCCGACGACGCCTTCGAAAACGACCTGGAGGCTCTCCTGCAGGTGCGGCGCTTCGTCGACTTCCTGCCGACCTCCAACCGCGAGAAGCCGCCGGTGCGACCGACGCGCGATGCGGCCGAACGCGACGACGCCTCGCTCAACACGCTGGTGCCGGCCAATCCGAACAAGCCCTACGACATGCACGAGCTGATCCAGAAGGTCGTCGACGAAGGCGACTTCTTCGAGCTGCAGCCGGCCCATGCCCGCAACATCATCATCGGGTTCGCGCGCCTGGAGGGTTCGACGATCGGCATCGTCGCCAATCAGCCGCTGGTGCTGGCCGGCTGCCTCGACATCGACTCCTCCATCAAGGGCGCCCGGTTCGTGCGCTTTTGCGACTGCTTCAACATCCCGATCCTGACCTTCGTCGACGTGCCGGGCTTCCTGCCGGGCACCGCGCAGGAATATGGCGGCATCATCAAGCACGGCGCCAAGCTGCTCTACGCCTTCGCCGAGGCGACGGTGCCGAAGGTGACGCTGATCACGCGCAAGGCCTATGGCGGGGCCTATGACGTCATGAGCTCGAAGCACCTGCGCGGCGACGTCAACTATGCCTGGCCGTCGGCCGAGATCGCGGTCATGGGGCCGAAGGGCGCCGTCGAGATCATCTTTCGTGGCGACATCGGCGATGCCGCGAAGATCGCCCAGCGGACGGAGGAATACCGCACGAAGTTCGCCAATCCCTTCGTCGCCGGCGCACGCGGATTCATCGACGACGTGATCATGCCGCACGACACCCGCCGCCGCCTCTGCCGCGCCTTCGCGATGCTGCGCGACAAGCGCCTCGAGAATCCCTGGAAGAAGCACGACAACATCCCGCTGTGAGCACGGTCTATCAGTCGCCTTGAACCACAGAGGCACAGAGCCACAGAGGTTTCACAGAGTATGCAGGTCGCAACCTATTGCTTCATTGATTCCCCCGCGAAAGCGGGGGGCCAGGGCCGGCGCACTGTCACTTGCTCTGGACCCCCGCTTTCGCGGGGGAATCACGGAGAGGTGGCGTCATGCAGGGCATGATCGCGCCTTATGGGTCCATGCAGCTGGTAGGCACCTTGTGGTTCAAGGCAACCGCAAAGCAGCCTCCGCAGAGAGACCGGTAGGTCATGTTCGCCAAGATCCTGATCGCCAATCGCGGGGAGATCGCCTGCCGGGTGATGCGCACCTGCCGCGCCATGGGCATCAAGACCGTGGCCGTCTATTCCGAGGCCGACGCCGACGCGCGGCATGTGCGCGAGGCCGACGAGGCGGTGGCGATCGGCCCGGCGCCGGCGGCGCAGAGCTACCTCGCCATCGACCGCATCATCGAGGCCTGCCGCCAGACCGGCGCCGAGGCCGTCCATCCCGGCTATGGCTTCCTGTCGGAGAACCGGGCCTTTGCCGCCGCCTTGAGCAAGGCCGGCGTTGTCTTCATCGGGCCGACGCCCGAGGCGATCGCTGCCATGGGCGACAAGATCGAATCGAAGAAGCTGGCGCAGAAGGCCAAGGTGAATATCGTCCCCGGCTACCTCGGCGTCATCAAGAACGACAAGGAGGCGGTGAAGATCGCCCGCGACGTCGGCTATCCCGTCATGATCAAGGCGTCGGCGGGCGGCGGCGGCAAGGGCATGCGCGTCGCCCGCGACGACGACGAGGTGCGCGAGGGTTTCCGCGCGGCGGCGAGCGAGGCCCGCTCGAGTTTTGCCGACGACCGCGTGTTCATCGAGACGTTCATCGAGGACCCGCGGCACATCGAGATCCAGATCCTTGCCGACCGCCACGGCAACGTCGTCTATCTGGGCGAGCGCGAATGCTCGATCCAGCGCCGGCACCAGAAGGTGATCGAGGAAGCGCCGAGCCCCTTCCCCGACGACAAGACCCGCGCCGCCATGGGCCGCCAGGCCGTGGCGCTCGCCACCGCCGTCGGCTACGAGTCCGCGGGCACCGTCGAGTTCATCGTCGACGCGAAGAAGCACTTCTACTTCCTCGAGATGAATACGCGACTCCAGGTCGAGCATCCCGTGACCGAACTGGTGACCGGCCTCGATCTCGTGGCCCAGATGATCCGCATCGCCGCCGGCGAGAAGCTCGCCCTGAAGCAGAAGGACGTGCGAACGAAAGGATGGGCGATCGAAGCGCGCGTCTACGCCGAGGATCCCGAGCGGGGATTCCTGCCGTCGACCGGACGCCTGGTGCGCTACCGCGAGCCGTCCGCCGGCAGCTCGGTGCGGATCGACAGCGGCGTCTATGAGGGCGCCGACATCAGCATGTTCTACGATCCGATGATCGCCAAGTTCATCGGATACGGGGCGGACCGCCGGGAGGCGACCGCAGCGCTCAGCGATGCCCTCGATGGGCTGCAGATCCGGGGCGTGGCCCATAACACGCGGTTCCTGTCGGCCCTGCTGCAGCATCCGCGGTTCGCGGCCGGCCGCCTCTCTACCGGGTTCATCGCCGAGGAATTTCCGGACGGATTCCATGCCGGCGCGGGCGACCCGGCGGCGTTCCGCCTGTTGGGCGCCGTCGCCGCCGCCATGCATCACCAGCACCGGGAGCGCGAGGCGGCGATCAGCGGCCGCCTGCATCCGGCCGCGCCGCGCGCCGGCGGCGAGTGGGTCGTGCTGCACAATGGCGCCAAGCAGGCGGTCACGGTCGCGGCGACCGCCGGCGGCTTCGCGGTCATCGACGGCGACGCCAGCTATGAGCTGGTGAGCACCTGGCGGATCGGCGAGCCGCTTTATCAAGGCACCGTCAACGGGCGCGCGGTCACGGTGCAGGTCGAGCGGCGGGGCATCGGCTATCGGCTGGCCCATGGCAGCGTGCAGGCCGACCTGCTCGTGCTGAGTCCGCGGGCGGCCGAATTCGCGGCACTCATGCCGCGCAAGCGCCCGCCCGACCTGTCGCGCTTCCTGCTGTCGCCGATGCCGGGATTGCTGTCGTCCATCGCCGTCGCGGCCGGACAGGACGTGAAGACCGGACAGGAGCTCTGCATCGTCGAGGCGATGAAGATGGAGAACCTGTTGCGGGCGGAGCGCGACGGACGCGTCGCCGTGCTGCACGCCAAGCCCGGCGACAGCCTGGCGGTCGATCAGCCCATCCTGGAGTTCGAGTCCTGACCCGTTAAGCCATGGTAGAAGGCAAAGGCGACATCACGGTCTCGGTCCGCATCCGCGGCCGGGTGCAGGGCGTCTGGTTCCGGGCCTGGACGGTGGAGCAGGCGAGCCTGCGGCGGCTGCGCGGGTGGGTGCGCAACCGTCGGGACGGCAGCGTCGAAGCGTTGCTCGCCGGCCCGGCCGCCATGGTCGACGACATGATCGGCGCCTGCTGGCAGGGGCCGCCGTCGGCCAGCGTCGAGGCGGTCGAGGTGACGCCGGCCGCGCCTCACGCGGAGGCGGGCTTCACGACGCGGCCGACCGAATGACCGGGTCCGTCACGCTCGACATCGGCGCGCTTGCGGGCAATTTCCCGACATTCCGCGCCGGACTCGTCGTCGCCAGGGGTCTCGCGATCCAAGGCGAGCGACCGCCGGCGCTCGATGGCTTCGTCGCCGAGACGGAGGCCCGGGTCGCTGCGTGGATGGGCGGCCGCGAGCTTGCCGATATCGCCGAGCTCAAGTCCTGGCGCGACGCCTACAAGGCCTTCGGCGTCAAGAAGACCAGCTACCGCAGCTCGGTCGAGCGGTTGCTGAAGAACATACAACGCGGCGCCGGCGTGCCGCGGGTCAACACCCTGGTCGACGCGTACAATGCGGTGTCGGCGCGGTTCTTCATGCCGATCGGCGCCGACGATCTCGACCGGGTCACGCTGCCGCTGGCGTTCCGCTACGCGCGCGAAGGGGACAGCTTCATTGCCCTGGGCGACGCCGCGCGGACGCCGGATCCGCCGAAGCCGGGCGAAGTCGTGTACGCCGATGCCGCGAAGTGCCTGTGCCGGCGATGGAACTGGTACCAGGACGCGCGCAGCGCCGTGTCCGTCGGCACCACGCAGGCCGTCTTGACGATCCAGACGCTGACCGCATCGCGCGCCGAGGTCGCGGCCGCCGCCGATGCGCTGGTCCGTCTCATCGCCGACTGCTGCGCCGCGACGGCCGCCCACGATGTCGCCGACAGCGTGGCTCCCCGCGTCACCGTCGAAGTCTAGCCGCCGATGCGCTTGCCGTCCTCGTCGAGCAGCACGCAATCTTCGGGCGCGATGACGAGGCTGACGCGGTCGCCCTCGCGGTACATGCGCTGGTCGATGGCGTTGATGGCCTGCACGCGCAGGCCATCGACATCGATGAAGTACGCGGCCATGCCGCCGAGATAGGCGAGGCTCGCGATGCTTCCGAAGAAGGCATTCGTGCCGTTCGCGCCGCCGGCCGGGGCGACGATCACGCGGTGGGCGCGCACCACCGCCTCCACCTTTCGCCCGGGAGTCATGGCGCGGTTGCCGACGGTGAGGGCGGCACCGTTGCTCAACCGGATGGTCGAACGCGTGCCGTTTCCGCCTTCGACGATGCCCGGCAGGATGTTCGACTGTCCCAGGAAGTTGGCGACGAAGCGCGACGCCGGCCAGCGGTAGACGTCCTCGGGGGCGCCGACCTGTTCGACCACGCCGTGGTTCATGACGGCGACACGGTCGGACATCGCCAGCGCCTCCTCCTGGTCGTGCGTGACGAAGACCGTGGTGATGCCGACCTCGCGCTGGATGGCCTTGAGCTCGATGCGCATCTCCTCGCGCAGGTTGGCGTCGAGCGCCGACAGCGGCTCGTCCAGCAACAGGACGTCCGGCTCGATGACGATGGCGCGGGCGAGCGCGATGCGCTGCTGCTGGCCGCCCGACAATTCGGACGGCAGCTTCTGTTCGACTCCGGGCAGCCGCACGATATCGAGGGCGCGTTTGACGCGCGCGCGGATCTCCGGCCTGGCGACATGGCGGTATTTGAGGCCGAAGCCGACATTGTCGGCGACCGTCTTGTGCGGGAAGAGGGCGTAGTTCTGGAAGACGAGGCCGATGTTGCGCTTGTGGATCGGCACGTCGTTCACGCGCCGCCCCTTGATGCGGATCTCGCCGGCGCTCGGAGTCACGAGTCCGGCAATCGAGCGCAGGATCGTCGTCTTGCCGCAGCCGGACGGGCCGAGCAGCGTGACGAAGGTTCCCTTGTCGATCACGAGGTCGACATTCTGGACGGCGACGAAGGCGCCGTAGGCGAGCGTCACCTGCCGCAGCTCGACGGCCGCTTCGCGCGCCGTCATGTCGACGGCTTGCCGGGGCGGGCGCCACGCCCGCCCCGGTCTTGCTCGCGTCTAAGGATCAGGCGCCCTTGGCGATGCGGTCCCACTGCTTCTCCCACTCGTCGAACTTCGGCGCCCAATAGGCGGGATCGGCGAAGGTGAGGTTCTTGAGCGTGCCGGTCGGATCGAAGGCCGGCAGGTTCTTCACCTTGTCGGAGAGCGGGACCTTCGTGGGATCGAGGGACGGCGGGTAGTTTTGCCCTTCCGCGACGGCGATGGCGACCGAGGGCTCGAGCATGAAGTTCAGCAGCTCCTCGCATTCCGACAAGGGCGAGCCCTTGAGCACGAGCATGTCCTCCATCCAGGCGAGACCGCCCGGCGGATCGAAATAACCGATGGGGAAGCCGTCCTGCTGCAGCTTGGCGATGCGGCCCGACCATGCCTCGGTGACGACGATCTCCTCCTTGCTCAGGAGGTCCATCAGCTCGGCGCCGGACTCCCAGTACTTCTTCACCAGGTCGCGGCTCTCGCGCGCCTTCGCCCAGATCGCATCCATATCCTTGACGTCGTTCGGGTTCTGGCCGGTTTGCAGGGCCCCGTACCAGACCCGGGTCTGCATCTCGTTGAGCGCGCCGACCTTGCCCTTGAGGTCCGGCTTCAGCAGCAGGTTGACGCCGAGGCCGACGGCGTCCTCCTTGGAGACGTACTTGGTGTTGTAGGCGATGCCCGTCGTGCCGTAGTCGTAGGGCGCCGCCGAGAGCGCCTTCGGCGTCAGCTTGCGGAACGGCTCGACCAGGGCCGTCATGACCAGCTTCAGGTTCGGGATCTTGCTCTCGTCGAGCTCGGAGGTGAAGCCGAGGTCGAGGTAGCGCTTGTACCAGTCGACGCCGGAGCTGTGGATCACCTGATAGTCGCCGGGGTTGCTGGCCTTGACCTTGGTCAGCACCTCGATCTCGTCGCCGAACGTGCCCTCGACGACCTTCAGGCCCGTCTTCTTGGAATAGGGCTCGAAGGCGTTCTTGTGCAGCGCCTCCTGCACGACGCCGCCCCAGCCGTCGAAGCGCACCTCGGTCACCGCCGCCAGCGCGCGGCCGGTCCATTGCGTCGAGACGCCGGCGGCGGCCGCCGCCGCGGCGGCGAGACCGAGAAACTTGCGGCGGTCGATATCGCCGTTCCGGTAGCGGTCGAGCAGCCGTTCGAGCCGCCGTGTCGTACTCATCGTCATTTGTCGCCTCCCTCTTGGCAGTTGCGATTGTCAACGCTGGCCGCGCGCCAGGTAGCGAGCAAGCCCCCCACCGATGAGCGGCAGCCCCACCGTGATCGCGATCATCAGGGTGCCCAGCGCGTTGATTTCCGGGCTGATCGAGGTATGGAGCATGGAAAAGATCTGCGTCGGCATGGTTTCGACGCCGGGCGGGCGCCAGAACATGGTGGCCGTCACGTTGTCGAACGAGATGGTGAAGGCCAGCAGGACGCCGGCGAACACCGCCGGCATCAGCAGCGGCATGGTGATCTCGCGAAAGGTCTGCAGCCGGTTGGCGCCCAGGCTCAGGGCCGCCTCTTCGTACACCCGCTTGATGCCGATGAGCCGCGCCTGCACGACGAGGACGACGTAGGGCAGCGACAGCATGACATGGCCGAGGAGCAGCAGCAGGAACGTGCGCGGCTGCTGCAGCCAGCGCAGAAACAGCAGCAGCCCGATCGCCAGCACGACCTCGGGGATGAGTACCGGAGCGACGAGCAACGTGTTCACGAACTCCTTGCCGGGGAAATCGTAGCGCACCAGCGCCATGGCCGCCAGGATGCCGAGCACGGTGCAGATCAGGGCCGTCAGCGCGCCGAGCATCGCCGACATGCGGAAGGCGCGCAGGACGCTGTCGTTGTCCATGAGCACGCCGAACCAATGCAGGCTGAAGCCGGTCATCGGAAAGCCGCCGAACTGCGAGGCGTTGAAGGACAGCGTCAAGGTCACGCAGATCGGCGCGAACATGAAGACGTAGACGGCGATCGTGAGAACCTTGATGCCGCGCCAGCCCCAGCCGCCGGTTTCCGTCATCGGCTGAGCCCCTTGTAGATGCGCGACAGCCCCATGTAGCGGCTGTAGACGACGGCGACGACGCCGAGGAGCACCAGCAGCACGGTGGAAAGCGTGGCTCCCATGGGCCAGTTCAGTTCGGTCATGATGGCGTCGAAGATCAGGTTGCCGAAGAAGAAATCGCGCGGCCCCCCGAGGATGAGCGGCGTCACGTAGCTGCCGGCCGCGAGCACGAAGCAGAGCAGGGCGCCGGCCCCGAGGCCGGGCAGCGACAGCGGCAGCGTGACCTCGCGAAAGGCCTGCCAGGCGGTGCAGCCGAGGCTCCGCGCCGCGGCGACCAGATTGCGGTCGATGCCCTCGAGGCTCACGTAGATGTTGAGGATCATGTAGGGCAGCAGGAAATGGATCATGCCCATGATCACCGCGCCCTCGTTGTAGGCCATGGGCAGGGGATCGTGGATCATGCCCAGCCAGATGAGCGTCGCATTGATGGCGCCCTGGCCGCCGAGGATGTGGATCCAGGACAGCGTGCGGATGATGAAGCTGATCCAGAAGGGCACGATCAGCAGGAGCATCAGCAGCCACTTGCGCCGGAAGGCGGTCGTGGCGATGAAATAGGCCGCCGGGTAGCTCATCAGCGCGCAGAGGACGGTGGTGATCGCGGAGACGCGCGCCGTCTTCCAGATGGCGTAGTGATAGTAGTTGTCGGAAAAGAACTCGCTCCAGTTGCCGAGATAGAAGTCGGGCCGATCGCGGCCGCCGCCGATGTAGAAGTAGAACGAATAGGCGAACATGATCGCCAGCGGGACGACCATGAGCAGGCCCAGGGTGACGAGGGTCGGCGACAGCAACAGCCAGGGGCGCCGCCGTTCCGCCGCGGTCAAGATTGCCGCCGCCATCAGGGCACAGGAGTCCCAAGCGCGAAGACGTCGGCGAAGGCGCTCCTGAGGGCATCGTCCAGCTCGGCCATGGAGATCAGGATGCCCAGATCCTGGAGCGACGTCACCCCGAAGCGCGAACCCTCGGAATCGATGCCGCAGGGCACGATGCCGGAGAAGTGCTCGAGGTCGGGGTCGAGATTGACGGCGATGCCGTGATAGGTCACCCAATGGCGCACGCGCACGCCGATGGCGGCGATCTTGTCCTCGCGACCGCCGGGGCGCGCCACCCAGATGCCGATGCGGCCGTCCCGCCGCTCCCCCCGAACGTTGAAGCGGGCGAGGGCGCGGATGATCCATTCCTCGAGGCCGTGGACGAAGCGGCGGAGGTCGGGATCGCGGCGCTTGAGGTCGAGCATCACATACGCGACCCGCTGGCCGGGCCCATGATAGGTATATTGGCCGCCGCGGCCGGACGCGTAGACGGGGAAGCGGTCGGGCTGCAGCAGGTCCGCGGGGCGGGCGCTGGTGCCGGCGGTGTAGAGCGGGGGATGCTCGAGCAGCCAGACCAGCTCGCCCGCCGTTCCCTGGTGGATGGCGGCGACCCGCTCCTCCATGGCCCGGACCGCCTCCGGATAGGGCACGCGGCGGTCCTCGATCCGCCACTCGACCGGGCCTGAAGTCGCCATGTCCATCGCCTGCGCCTGGCTCCTACCGCTTGCGCCGCCGGGGCCGATTTGGTATTCCCCGAACCGCCGGAGCGCAAGCCAAGACAGGCCTTTCCGGCACGCCCTGAGCGGTCGTGGCGGAACTGGTAGACGCGCAAGCTTGAGGTGCTGGTCGCCGCTGCGCGGCTTGTGGGATAGCTGAACCTGAAGGGCACGGGCTAACCTTGTGCCCTTTGGTTTTCCATAGCTGCTCCAGAATGGCCTCAGGTTTCCCTCGGGTTCCATTCGAGACAGTGGATGGAGGGCGTTTCCAGGAAGCAGCCGAAATCTCTGTATTTTAACGGCGATGGTGCGAAGATCAGATCTTCAGCGACCCCCGGACAACTCTTTGAGTCCTGGGGTTATTTCACTCTGCAACGCGCTTGCGGGAGCGTCGTCAAGGCAATTCCGGAAGCGAAAACGACACGCGATACTCAGCTTCGCTCACAATCTCGCCACGATGATGCGTTCACAAAATCGCTCCCCGTGAGATACTCCAACTGCGGTCATCCATTGGGGCTGGAACTCCCGACGCATTCTCCAAACTGGTGGAGGAGTGCGGTGGGAAGACGAGGATGACAGGGTTTCGGAGGCGCAAGCTGGCAGACTATGACTTCTGATCATCGGCGAGCAGCAAGCTGATTTGGTTACCGTCGTCGCTCATGGTCATGTTTCTGCCGATCGTCATCACCGTGATCATGATCATCGTCGTCGTCGGCGTCGGCGACGTCGGTGCCAGCCCGATGCAAATCATTTCCTTTGGTTGTCTTGGCCGAGTCGGAAGCCAGGAGGCGAATGCCGTCAGCCGTTTTTGGATTAATCATTTCGAGGCCCTCGGCGATGTATCTGCGCCACCTGGGGCCTCTTGCCAGAGCTTCGGCGAGCGCATCTCGTAAGTCAGGCTTTCGCTTCTGAAGGAGAACCGGCAAAAGTGCATTTGCCTGAGAAATGTCTTTGTCGATTTTTGGTGATCCTTTCTCCCGACGACGTGCCACAATGAGCTTGTGAAGGGCATAGCGATGTGGAGCAGGAACATTTACCAGTATGCCCGCTTCATGGAGTATGACCGCGTGTGCCGGCTCGTGTATGAGATAGTCGAGAAATCTCAAGGGCACAGCTGATG
>JBKOWC010000125.1:0-11008 GCA_046724215.1 Pseudomonadota bacterium
GGCTCCGACCCGGCCAATCCCCATGGCATGGCCATCAAGTACCACCTGCCCGACGGGAGCGACGCCGACATGGTCATCAACTCGCTGAAGTTCTTCCCGGTCGCCACCGGCGCCGAGTTCCGCGACCTGCTGCTGGCGGTCGCCGCGAGCCCGCCGGATGCCGCCAAGCCGACCCAGCTCGACCAGTTCGTCGCCAAGCATCCCGCGGTGCCGGCGGCGTTAGCCACGGCCACCACGCCCGACAGCTTCGCCGACGAGACCTACTACGGCATCGATGCCTTCATCTTCGTCAACAAGGCGGGTGAGAGGCAGGCCGTGCGCTACCAGATGGTACCGGAGCACCCCGTGCATCTGGAGGCAGCCGACGCCGCCAAACGGCCGCCAAACTTTCTGGTCGACGAGCTGCCGGAGCGCCTCAAGCATGGGCCGGTGACGTTCCACCTCAAGGCGCAACTCGCCGCCGCCGGCGATTCGACCAAGGACCCGACGCAGGCCTGGCCCGATGACCGCAAGGTCGTGGACCTCGGCGTGCTCACGATCGACAAGGCCGTCGCAAACAGCGCGGAAGCGCAGAAGGCGCTGCTGTTCCTGCCGGGCCAGCTCACCGACGGCATCGAGCAGTCCGACGATCCGCTGATCGACGTGCGCAACGGCGCCTACGCCGAGTCGTTCTCGCGACGCAGCCAATGAGCAGGAAGGCGGGCGCGGCGATCGCGTAGCGGAGGATCGGCGGGCCGAGCAATGCCATGGGAAGCCGTCACGACCGGCGCGCCTGCGACCGCAGCCGATGCCGGCGTGAGCAGGATCAGTCCGCCGGCATCCGTGTTCACCGAGCATGCGGCTCCAGGCCAGCCGCGAGCACTGGCGGAGAAGTATCTGCGGCTCTCGGGACAGGACCTGGTTGCATTCTATTCCCGGGAGTCGCCGATCGAGTTCAGCCTGGACGGAAGACGCCTCGTGCTGCCCGCAACCCTCGCCTGGGCGCCGCGGGCGAACGGCGACCTCGCCCGTCAGGGCCTCGCCTTCACGGTGTCGGAAACCCCCTTCACCGTCGATCCGCTCCTCGCCGACTACCGGGCGCCCGTCGTACGCGATGCTGCTCACGACGATCGTCTCTTCGACGGACGGGTGGTGCGGCTGGCCAACCTCGGGTCCGACGGCGCCGTATCATTTTGCCCGGCGTCCTACTTCGATGCCCTCGCCACCAACTTCGCGATGGATCACCGTCCTGACGCACGGCGGGAAACGCTGCGCCAGTTCCTGCACGGCGGCACCCGCGCTTTGGACCGGTTCGCCGACAGCAAGCTCGCCAATCATGTCGGCGTCGTCTGCATGCTCGAGACCGCCGACGGAATGCTCGTCGCGCCCCGCCGCAGCGGCAACGTCGCCAATCGCCCCGACAGCATCTCGGCATCCGCAAGCGGCGCCTTGGATCCGGCGGATATCGGCCCCATAGGGGCGGACAGCTTTGCCCTGTCGACCCTGGCGAACGCCGCCTTTCGCGAGACGTTCGAAGAGCTGGGCGTCGAAATGACGCAGCTCCGCTTTCTCGGACTGCTGCGGGAACTGCTCCGCGGGGGCAAGCCCGAGTTCTATTTTTACGGCCGCACGTCCGCATCCATGCAGGCCGTATCGCCTCGGCTCCGAAAGGCCGAGGGGCGCGAGGAGACGATCTCCGTGACCGGATTCGCGCTTCACAGCGATCGCATCGGCACGGACCCCACTTCGCGCGCGGCATTCGAGAGCCGCGTGCACGCCATTCTGGACGAGTCGAGCGATGCGGCCAATCTGACGTTCGTCGCCGGCGTGCTCCTCGCCAGCACCCATGTATTGCGATCGGCAGCCTGACTGCCGCTCTCCGGCGCCGCCTCGCGGTTGCCGCTCCGGGTCGGCTCACGATAAGATCGGATGATCATGAGCGGCCGCGGGCCGCACGACCCGTCATTCCTCACGAGCAGCAGCCGATGAATCCCCAGTCCCGCGCAGCGATGGCGCCCGTGCCGCCCACCCGCATCGATTTCTCCGAGGCCGACCGCGAGTGGATCGCGGAACGGATCAAGGAAGTCCTGACCACGGGCCGCCTGACCCTGGGCCCCTATGGCGAGGCGTTCGAGGAGCGGTTTGCGGCCTTCGTCGGCGCCAAGCATGCGATCGCGATCAGCAATGGGACGGCGGCGCTCGAGATCATCCTGCGCAGCCTCGGCGTCGCCGGGCGCGACGTCCTCGTGCCCGCGAACACGTTCTTCGCGACGGCGGCCGCCGTCATCAATGCCGGCGCCCGGCCCGTCCTCATGGACACGGACCTGCGGACGCTCTCGACCGCCGCGGCCGAGATCGAGCGGCGGCTGACGCCCAATACCGCCGGCGCGGTCATCGTGCATATCGGCGGCGCGGTCACTGACGAGCTGCCGGCGATCGTCGATTTCCTCGCGCAGCGCGGCTTGTGGCTGGTCGAGGACGCCGCTCACGGCCATGGCTCGCGCCTCGACGGCAGGCATGCCGGGACGCTGGGCATCGCCGGGTCCTTCAGCTTCTATCCGACCAAGGTCATGACCAGCGCCGAAGGCGGCATGATCGTCACCGACGACGAACGACTGGCTCAGGAAGCGCGGTTCTACCGCGACCAGGGCAAGGCCAGCTTCAGCGAGAATTCCCACATCCGCATGGGAAACAATTGGCGGCTGTCCGAGCCGCACGCGATCATCGGGCTGCGGCACATGGAGAGTCTCGAGGCGATGGTCGCGAGCCGCCGCCGCCTCGCGGCGAGCTACGACCGGGCACTGGCGGAGCGCGACCTCGGCCTGCAGCCGATTGCCATTCCTGCGGGCGGCCGGCCGAACTTCTACAAGTACATTGTCAAGCTGCGCAACGGCGTCGATCGCGTGGCGCTGAAGCAATGGCTGCGGTCGGAACACCAAGTGATCCTCGCCGGCGAGGTCTACGCAACGCCGCTGCAGCTGAGCCCGGTGTTCAGCGAACTGGATACCGGCGACCTCGGTGGCTCGCTGGCCGCATGCAGCCAGCACGTCTGCCTGCCGATGTTCGCGAGCATGACCGACGACGAGGTCGACCGTGTCGTGACCGCACTCGGCGCCGCGCGATCGGCCAGCCGGCTGTGACCGCTATCCCGCGGCCGTGGCCCGCTCGCGCAGGCTGAACCAGCCGCCGATCGCCAGCCCCAGGAGCGACCACAAGAGCTCGCGCGCCCGGCGGATCAGGGCCGCGGCGAGGCCGAGCTGGGGCGACCCCGTGAGCAAGCCGCAGAAGAACGTGATCGCCCCGTCCTGGGCGCCGAGGTGGCCGGGAACGAAGAAGGTCGCCGAGCGGACGAGCACGACCATCGCCTCGATGAGCCAGCAGTCGGCGAGGGCGAGCGGCGCGCCGAGAAAGTGCAAGATGAGGTAGAGTTCGACCGCCCCGCTCGTCCAGTTCGCGAACGCGAACAGCACGGCGACCGCGAAGCGGCCCGGGCGCTCGCGCACGAATCCGGCAAGCTGCTCTTCGATCGCCTCGAGCGCGCTCACGGCATCTGCGAGTCGCCCTCCTAGTCGGAGGTTCCGCAGCCCCCGCGGCAGATGCGACAGCCATCGCGCGTGCAGGGCGATGAGCACAAACCCCATGAACAGCACCACCGCGGCGCAGGCCGTCGTGATGACCGCCGCCAGCTCCGGCGACAATATCTCGCGCTGAAGCATGAGCGTGACGCCGATCACGACGAACGGCACCTGGGCGAGCGAGTTGACCGTCTGGATCAGCAACAGCGAGGTGGTCCCGTCGCGGTAGGACACGTCGTAGTGGCGCTTGAGCAGCAGCGCCTTGAACGGTTCGCCGCCCAACGATCCGAACGGCGCGACGATGTTGAGCGCTTCCCCGACCATGTTGACGAGCCACAGCCGGAGCGTCCAGAGAGCCGACAATGCGACGCCGGGCACGGTCAGATGCCAGCTGAACACGTCGGCCTGAAACCCGATGGCGAAGGCGACGAGGATGGCAAGCGCGCCGAGCCAGCCGAGTTGGACCATCGACCGCGCGACGGCCGCAAGGTCCGCCTGAACGAGCAGCCAGCAGAACAGGGCGAACCCGGCCACGAGGACCGCGATCGTGAAGGCTCTCACGGGGCCGTTTCCGCCATGGCCTTGCGCCCGCGAACCCACGCCAGCGTCTCCGCCAGCCCCTCCCGCAAGCCGACGGATGGCCGGAAGCCCAGCAGATCCCCGGCGCGGCCCAACGTGGTCACGGAATAGCGGATGTCGCCCGGACGCGCCGGTGCGTGGTGGACGGCGCTCCTCGAAGCCGTCAGATCCAGGATCAGGCGCGCCAAGGCATCGATGCGCGTCTCTTCGCCGGTACCGAGATTGATCACGGCGCGGTCGCCGACGCCGTCGCGGCATGCCGATGCGATCGCGCGCGTGACGTCGCGGACGTGCACGAAATCGCGCGTCTGCCCGCCGTCGCCGAAGATCGTGATCGGCGCGTGCGTCAGCGCCCTGTCGAGAAAGATCGAAATGACCCCGGAATAGGCGCTGTCGGGATCCTGGCGCGGTCCGTAGACGTTCATGAACCGCAGCGCCGTGTAGTTCAGGCCATGGATTCGCGCATAGTAGTCGAGGAAGAGTTCCCCGCCCAACTTGCCGATCGCGTAGGGCGACGACGGACGCACCGGCGAGTCCTCGTTGACCGGGACCGCCGCGTCATCGTCGAAGACGGCGGAAGATGAGGCGAACACGACCTTCTTGACGCCATGGTGGCGGGCATAGTCCAGAACGCGCACCGTGCCCTCGATGTTGACGCGGACGTCATGGACGGGATCCGTGATCGAGAGCGGCACCATTGTCTGCGCGGCGAGATGGACGATCCGCTCGATGGGACCGAGTTGCGCGGTGGCTGCGTCCAGCACCCTGTCGAGGTCTGCGGTGACATCGGCTTCGACAAAGGCGAAACGCGGATGACCGGCGCATTGGGCGAGGTTGCTGCGATGGCCCGTGCTGAGGTCATCGATGCCGAGCACGCGGTAGCCGCCGGCCAGGAGCGCATCGACCGCGTGGCTGCCGATGAAGCCGGCGCAGCCGGTCACCAGCACCACCGGCGTTGGCGTCATGGCGGATCCTCTCCTAGCTGGTCCGTTCGCGCGGCACGATCCGGCCGGCGGGCGTGAGGCCGAAGCGGTGTCCCCGCCAGACGAAACTGCGCTTCGACAAAGCGATCGACCAGGAAACGATGGCCAACAGATCCCTGAAGGGCAGCATCCACATCGTGCGCACGCCTTCGCGATCGCCCAGGTAGAGCCCGGCGATCGCGGCCGCCGTCCCGACCCTGATCGCCCCGGTAAGGGCGAGGACGCCGAGGCCGGTCGGGTCCGGACGGCAGAGGGCGTAGAGCAGCGCGAAGGGCACGGCACGTGTCAGGATCGTCAGGAAGAACCCGACGGGATGGGCGACCTTGGTGTTCTGGTCCCAGTAGATCTGGTGATTCCACCACCCGCGCGCATCCGGGAAGCCCACCAGGACCTCGACGGCGTGGGTCACCAGCACCATTCGCTTGCCGAGGCCGGTGAGGCGCCGGCCGAGCTCATAGTCCTCGACGAGGTAGTCGCCGAGGCAGGCCATTCCGCCGACCGACTCGAGGTCGCCGCGACGAAAGGCCACGGAGGCTCCGAGGCAGAACGACGCGACTCCGGACCAGTAGGAGAACACGACTCCCGGCACGAAGTCGGCGTTGATGCTGAGCAACTCCAGTTTCTCGAACCAGCGATCCGCCTGCGCCGCGCGGTAGAGCGTGCAGACGTAGCCGACCCCGGGATCGGACAGCGGGGCCATGATGGCCGCAAGATAGTCGGACCGCACGCGCACGTCGCTGTCGCTGATGACGAGCATCTCGTGGCGCGCGGCGGCGAGCGCATTCACCAGGTTCTGCACCTTGCCGTTCACGACCGGTTCGCTCTGCTTGACGACCAGGGTCACGCGCCCCGGGTACTCGGCCGCGAGCCGCCGCAATATCGTCAGGGCCGGGTCATCCGTCCGCTGCACCGACAGAACGATCTGGTAGTCGGGATAGTCCTGCTCGCAGAGCGTACGCAGATTCGCCTCCAGTCCCTTGTCGATCCCGTAGATCGGTTTCAGGACCGTCACCGGCGGCTGGAACGAGCGCGAGGTCGCGGCAGTCGGCCGCAGTATGCGGTGCGCCGCCAACAGGCACGCAGCCGACAACACGCTGCCGCCCAGAATGGGAATCAGCAGGGCGATTTGCAGTGACAGCGAGGCCACGTCTGCCCAGGATGTTAGGTATCCCGATCGGCGCTAGGCGGAGCCGTGCTCGCGGTCCTCGCGCTTGGTCAGGAACTTGAAGAACTCCACGCCTTCGCGAAGCCGCCGCTTGGTCAGTTCCCAGTCCGACAACATTTCCGTCGAGAGGTCCCACATCTTGCGCGGCCGGAAGTAGAATTTCTTGTAGAACTCGCCGACGGCCTCGAAGATCTCCTCGTGCGACAGGTGGGGATAGCTGATGGAACTGACCTGAATGCCTTCATCGGCCACGAGACCGCCGCCGTCGCTGTTCAGGAGCCAGCCGTTCTGTTTCGCCTGGTTGTAGAGGTACGTGCCGGGATAGGCGGCCGCAAGCGACACCTGCAGCGTATGAGGATTGACGTCCTGGGCGAAGCGGATCGTCTCCTGGATCGTCTCCTTCGTCTCGCCCGGCAGGCCGAGGACGAACGTCCCGTGCATCTTGATCCCGAGCTTGTGGCAGTCCTCGGAGAAGCGCCGCAGCCATTCGACGCGGATACCCTTCTTGATGTTGTGAAGGATCTGCTGATTGCCGGATTCGTACCCGACGACGAACAGCCGCAACCCGTTGTCCTTCAGGACCTTCAAGCTCTCGTAGGGGACGTTGCCCTTGGCGTTGCACGACCAGGTGATGCCGAGCTTGCCCAGCTCCCGCGCGATCGCTTCGGCGCGCGGCAGATCGTCGGTGAAGGTGTCGTCGTCGAAAAAATATTCCTGCACGTGCGGAAAGTACGCCTTGGCCTTCGCCATTTCCGCGACCACGTCGGCGACGCTGCGCGTCCGGTAGCGATGTCCCCCGATTGTCTGCGGCCACAGGCAGAACGTGCAGCGCGACTTGCAGCCGCGGCCCGTATAGATCGAAACATAGGGGTGATAGAGATAGCCGATGAAATAGTCGTCGATCACGAGGTCGCGCTTGTAGACGTCGACCACATGCGGCAGGCGATCCATGTTCTCGAGTATCGCCCGCGGCCTGTTCTGCACGATTTCGCCGCCGGCGCGACGATAGGTCAGGCCATCGATGCTGCTCAGCGGCAGGCCGTCGGCGACCTCCTTGACCGTGAAATCGAATTCGCCGCCGGCCACCCAGTCGAGCGCGGTGGAGGCACGCAGCGACCCGTAGGGATCGACGGCGACATGGGCTCCCACCATGCCGATGGACAATTTTGGATTGCGCTGCTTGAACGCATCGGCGACGCGCACATCGGCCGGAAACGACGGCGTGGACGTGTGCAGCACCGCGAGTTCATAGTCGTCGGCCATCGGCAGCACGTCGTCCAGGGTCAGGCCGCGGGCAGGCGCGTCGACGAGCTTGCTGTCCGGCACCAGGGCGGCAGGCTGCGCCAGCCAGGTGGGGTACCAGAACGAGCGGATCTCCCGTTTGGCCTGGTAGCGCGAACCGGCGCCGCCATCGAAGCCGTTGAAGGAGGGAGGATTGAGGAACAAGGTCTTCAGCATGACGGCGTCAGCCCTTTGTCAGAAACGGATGATCCACGGCAATTCCTCGAGCACGGCGCCCAGGGATCCGAGGTTGCCCTGGCGCGTCAGGGCCCGCGCGCTGTCGCCCAGGCGGCCCTGCCGTAGCGCCTTGTACGCGTCGTGCACGGAAACGGCGACATGCTGCATTGCACTCGAGTCGCGGTAGCAGTCGATCATGCAACGGGTGCAGTTATCGCGCACGAGCTTGCTGTCGTCAAACTCGTAGATCGAGCACATCGGCGCCTCCCAGTAGTGGCAGCGCCACATCATCAAGTCCCAATCGAGATAGAAATACCGGTAGCCGCCGAGGCAGGGGAATCGCTCGGGCGCGCCGTCCAGATGCCGCTTCATGTCCGCGATCGAAGCGCTGGGATTCACCACGCGGAAGCGCTTCTTCAGGGCCTCGACCTTCTCGAAGGCCGCCAGCAGCTCGGCCTTGTCGTAGTCGACCAGGTTTGATTCCGAAAACCCCAGGAAGTTCGAATTGAGGTGGGTCAGCGGATACGAGAACGTGACCGCGGTGAAGCCGAGGGATGTCAGGAAGTCGGGCAGTGCGTCGTAGTCGACGAGGCGGCTCATGGTGACCGAGGCGGTCGCCTGCACGCCAAGTTCCTTGAGCACCGCGACGGCCTCGCGGATCTTGTCGCAGACCCCGGGAAGCCCGCGGTTCTGCTCGTGCAGGTCCGCCGACGCGGCGTCGACCGAGATGATGAAGCTGGAGACGCCCGCGGCATGCAGCTCGCGCAGCTTGTGCGGCTTGAACAGCCCGGCGTTCGACACCAGCATGACCTTCATGCCCAGGCCGGCGCCGTGGCGGGCGAAGTCGACGATGTCCGGGTGCAGCGTCGGTTCACCGCCGGTGAACAGCAGATAGCGGATGCCTTGCCGATACATGATGTCCATCGCGTCGAAGGCACCCTGCCGGTCGACGAACTTCCAATGCGACTTCGGCAGGCTGTCGCGCGCGAAATTGCAGAACCCGCAATTTGCGTTGCAGGCGTTGTTGAGGGCGAATTGGCAAAAGCCCGGGCCCCCCTTGTCGAGCACGAGCCGCAGAGTCTCGAGCCAGGGCTGCCGCTTCGCGCCCGAAGGCGGTGTCTCCCCCTGGGCGCCGTCGATCTCGCGCAGCGAGGTTGCCGTCATGGCCTGGCCGGAATCGATTGAGGGTGCATTGACGATCGCCACTTGTTTCACCAGATTGCGAGCCACTGTATCGTTTTCAAGCGGGGAAGAAAAATCCCATGTGGCACACGCGATTCGCGTCGGCGATCGTCTCGCTGATGCTGCTCATCAGCGTTCCCTCCTCGGCCGCCGACACGGCCGCCCTGGCCGACCCGGCGCCGACGCCGACGGCCACCGTCGAACGGCTCCACACGGCCCTGATCGGCGTGATGAAGGAGGCGGAGACGCTCGGCTTCGAGGGCCGCCGCCAGCGCCTCGATCCGCTGATCCGCACCAGCTTCGACCTGCCGTTCATGGCGCAGATCGTGATGGGACCGGCGTGGCGATCCCTCTCGGCGGGCGACCAGGAGGCCATCGTCGCCGCCTTCTCCGATTGGACGGTCGCCAACTACGCCAGCCAATTCGACGGGTGGGACGGCGAGCAATTCGCCACCGGATCGGAGAGGGACGGCGGCCGCGGCACGGTGATCGTGCAGACTCGACTGAACGCCAAGGACGGGCCCGTCGCTCTCGACTACCGGCTGCGCAAGGTCGCGACGGAATGGCAGATCATCGACGTCTATGCCGACAGCTCCATCAGTGAACTCGCGACGCGGCGCAGCGAATTCTCCGCGATCCTTGCGCAGAGCGGCTTTACCGGACTGCTCGACCGGATTCGCCAGCAGACGCAGGCTCTGGCCCAGCACAGCTAACCGACCCCGCGCCGCAGCGGGCCGAGCAGCGCCGGCTGAACGATCAACGTCGCCAGAAGCGTGAAGCCGAGCGCGGTGGTCAGCAGGATGCCGAGCTCGGACGTTCCCGGATGCGTCGAGAACGCCAGCCCGCCGAAGGCGGCGGCGGCGGTCAGCGCGCTGTAGAGCATGCCGCGGGCCATCGGCGAGGCCAGGAGCGACGGTTCGCCGCTCCGCCATGCCGACACGAAATAGATCGGGAAGGTGACGCCGATGCCCAGCAGCAGCGGCAGGCCGATGATGTTGGCGAAGTTGATGGGAAGGCCGAGCAGCGCCCACAGACCCAGCGTCCACGTCGCCGCCAGCGCCAGCGGCGCCAGCGTCCGCAGCACGTCGGCGATCCGCCGCTGCGTCATCGCGAGAAGCAGGGCGATCGCGACGACGGCGAGCGCAGCGGCCGTGGCGAAGGCGCCGGTCACGATCCGGCCGATCTCGTAGATCACGACCGGCGGGCCGATGGCCGTCGGCGCAGCGGCGCGCACGGCGCTTACGAACCGCGTCAGCGTGTCGATTTGTCGCGCATCGCCGGACGGATACAGCTGAACGCGGTAGCGACCATCCGCCGCGATCCAGCTCTGTCGCAGATCGGCCGGCAGGTCACCGGCGGCGACGCTACCCGCCGTCAGCGCGTCGGCGAGCGCCGCCCGCTCGACTTCGAATCCGTTCAGCAGCCCGGACAAGAGCTGGACCGCGGCCGGCGATGTCTTGGCGGCCAGAACGTCGCCGACGCCGGCCGCAAGCCGCTCGGCGGCCCCGCGCATCGGCTCGGCCGCGTAGGACGACTCGAGATAGCGCTTGGCCGCGGCCACCATCTCGCTGGCGGCATCGCCGATTTCGGCAATCGTCGGCGCCGGCTTGACGGTAGTCGGGGCCAGAGTCGGCCCCAGCAGGAGGTCGAGATCGTCCAGTATCGCGAGCTTGGCCGGCTGATCCTCCGGGACGAAGTCGAAGACCGTCATCGCCTGGCGCACCTCCGGCAGCTTGGCGAGGCGCTCTGCCAGCGCGCGCGCCGCCTCCGCCGACGGCGCCAGGACGTTGAGCGTGTTGGGGGTGGCCCACGGATCCTGCATGAGTTCGAGCAGGGTGGCCATGGATTCGGTCTTCGGATCCTTCAGCTTGAGCGGGTCGAAGTCGAACACCAGCTTCGGCAGCGCCAGCCCCGCCAACACCGCCAGTGCCGCGGCGGCGCCGAGAACGAGGCGGCGGCGCGCCAGGAGCCAGGCATTGATCGGCCGCGCCCACTGGTAGCCGACGGGCCCGCGCCGAGCCCTCGGTCCCAAGAGGACCAGGAGCGCCGGCAGCAGGACGAGGGTCAGGACGAAGGCGATCACGATG
>JBKOWC010000327.1:0-5048 GCA_046724215.1 Pseudomonadota bacterium
CGAGAACGCTCCGCCGCACATAGAGGAATCCCGTTCCGCGCGGGCCCCGCAGATATTTGCGCCCGGTCGCCGACAGCAGGTCGCAGCCGATGGCCTCGACGTCGATCGGCATCTGGCCGACCGACTGGCAGGCGTCGAGCAGGTAGAGGATGCCGTGGGTGCGGGCGATGTGCCCGATTGCCGCCGCCGGATTGACGAGGCCGCCGTTGGTCGGCACGTGCGTGACGGCGATGAGCTTGACGCGCCCATCGACCATGCGCGCGAGCGCAGCGACGTCGAGTTCGCCGGTGCCGTCGCTCGGGACGACCTCGATCACGGCGCCGCTGCGCCGGGCCACCTGCAGGAAGGCGATGTAGTTGCTGGCATACTCGGCTTCGGCGGTGAGGATGCGGTCGCCGGGCTGGAAGCCGACCGAATAGAACGCCATGTCCCAGGCCACCGTGGCGTTTTCGACGAGCGCGATCTCGTCGCGGCTCGCATTCAGGAGCCTGGCGATCGAATCGTAGATCGCCTCGATCCCCTCGTCCGCGTCCGCGGCGGCCTCATAGCCCCCGGCCGCGGCCTCGAGCTGGAGATGACGCAGCTGGGCCTGCAGCACGGGCACGGGCATCAGCGCCGCGCCCGCATTGTTGAAATGCAGAAGCTGGCTCGCCGCCGGCGTGTCCCGGCGCGCCCGCTCGATATCGATCGGCATGAACGTCTCCGCCGCGCGGTCGCAGGAAATCGCGGGCCCTTGTGCGGACCCGGGACGCGGCTGTCAAGCGAGCCGCCTATTCGGTGGCGACGAAGAAGGGGTAGGCGCGAACCGGGCCGGTGCGCGCGAAGGAGAGGCCGGCGGCAAGCTCTTCGTCCGCCATGGCGGACGCGGTCTCCGGCCGGTCGGCATCGACACGGCTGCTGTGCACGAGAGCGGCGAGTGCCGGCACCGGCAGCGGCTCGTCGACATGTATCAGGCCGGCGAACGCCAGGGCGGCGTCAGGCTGGCTGCGCAACTGATCGAGCGCCACCAGGTATTTCTCGTGTTCCTGCGCCCAGATCTCGCGGACCTTGGAGCGGTAGGCCAGGTAGCGTTCGGGATTCTCGGAGTGATAGTAGGCGACCGCCTTGGCCCAGGAGCCGTTCTCGGCTGCCAGCGACTTCAGATAGGACGCCGCATAGGTCACGTTGGTGAGCGGGTCGAAGGCGTCGTCCAGGCTGGCGAAGGCGTCCGGGTGATAATAGAGGTTCACCTGCATGCAGCCGACGTCGATGTTGCGCACGCCGCGGCTCTGCAGGGACTGGACCTCCGCGATGGCGGCCTCCTTGGTCGGCAGATAGCGCCCCTGCCCCTCGGCCATGATGGTCCAGGGCCAGGCCATGACGAGTTGCTTCTCGGCGTGCCAGCGGCCGGATTCCATTTTCGAGATCGCGCGCAGGAGCTGGCGCGGGATGCCTTCCTGGCGCTCGATATGGTTGGTCGCCTTGGCGCACATGGTCCAGGGGTTGTCGCCGAGGTCGGGATGGCCATCGGTTGCGACGGCGATTCGGGTCGCCAGGCCGAGCAGGAGGGTCAGCGCAACGGCGAGGGTGAGTTTGGTGCACTGCCCAATTTGCAGGCAGATTCTGCGCTTGTCGACCGCGGACATGAAGGCGCTAAGTCCTTTTGTGCGCTGCACAATACTGCAGTGAACCGGAGCTGGCGGAAGCGATTCCACCACCCAAAACAATCATATGGACGATTTTGGTTGATTATCCGTTAAGCCTGCACCATATTGTGCAGCGCAGTACGCCTGCGCCGTCTCCCGGATGGCGCCGTACTGCTTACGCCCTCGGGCGTTTCCTCCCAGAACTTGGGCCGTGCTTGCCACGGCCCTTTTTTCTTGCCTGCAATCCCGGACAGCCGGGTGCTCAGGCGCGCGCGATCTCCGAAGCGATGTCGAGGAGGGCCCGGATCAGCGTCTCGAGCCGGGCGACCAGGGCGGCGAGGCCCGGACCCCGCGCGATCGCCGTCTCGTCCATATAGAGCGCGCGATTGACCTCGATCTGCAGGGCGTGGACGCCCTCGGCCGGGCGGCCGTAGTGCTGCGTGACGAAGCCGCCCGAGTAGGGAGCGTTGCGCGCCACCGTGTAGCCGAGGCTGTGCAGGACGGCTTCGGCGCGGTCGATGACGACCGCGGCGCAGGAACGGGCGTGGCAGTCCCCGAGCACGAAATCGACGCGGCTGCGGCCGGCGTCGCGCTCCATCGGGCCGCCGACCGATGGCATCGAATGGCAGTCGACCAGGAGGCAGGCGCCGAAGCGGGCTCGCGTCGTCGTCAGCAGCTCGCTCAGGGCGCCATGATAGGGCCTGTAGTAGCCGTCGATGCGGCGCTTGGCCTCCATGAAGCTGAGCCGGCGCGCATAGATGTCCTCGCCGTTGGAAACGACCTTGGCGATGGTCCCGAGGCCGGCCGCGATGCGCGGCGAGGCCGTGTTCACGTAGGCGGGGAGCTCGTCCTCGAACATCGCGGGATCGAGCTCGAAGGGTTCGCGGTTGGGATCGACGAAGGCGCGCGGGAACCGGGCCCGCAGCAGCGGCGCGCCATGCTGCGGCGCGGCGGCGAACAGTTCGTCGACGAAGCTGTCCTCGGAGCGCCGCAGGCTCGGAAAACGCAGCCGCGACTGGGCGACGAATTCGGGGGGATAGTCGTTGCCGGAATGCGGCGATGCAAAGACGGCGGGCACCGTCTGTTCGCCCGGCAGGATCACCTCGAACGGCGGCCGCGCCGCAACGGCAATTTCGGATTGCGCTCTCATCGCCGCAGCATTCATAGCAAAATTCGCGGCTCTGTCACCCGTGTCAAATGCGCCGGCCGGTAACCATAAACCACCCGCCATTGACAGGGCGGGTGGAAAGTCTTCAATGATCCGCTAATATCTTGCGGGTAGCCTGCGGTGCCGGTCGCGGCAACCGGCATCGCAACAGGATGGATCATGGCGCGTATCCTCGTCGCTGAAGACGACGACAGCATGCGGTCGTTCCTGGCGGGCGCGCTCAGGCGGGCCGGCCACACGGTCGAGGCGGCGGCGGATGGCTTCGAAGCAATCACCGTCCTGGCCAAGCAGCAGTTCGATCTGCTTCTTGCCGACGTCGTCATGCCCGGCATGGACGGCGTCGAACTGGCGCGCCGCGCCTCGCGCGACCAGCCGCAGCTCAAGGTGATGTTCATCACCGGCTTCGCCGCCGTGGCGCTGCGCGGCCGCAGCGGCATGCCCGGCGACCCCAAGATCCTGTCGAAGCCGTTTCACCTGAAGGACCTGGTCGCACAGATCGACCAGCTGCTCGGGGCCCGCCCGCTCGCCGGCGCCTGACGCGCCGCCCCACCCCGACTTGCAATGCCCCCAGCTTGCAATGCTCAGGCGTTGATGCTAAGTCGCCGTCCGCCGCGGATCGGCGCGCCATTGGTCTGACCGGTCTGCGTCCCCTCGGCGTGGGCGCGTAGCTCAGTGGGAGAGCACTACGTTGACATCGTAGGGGTCGCTGGTTCAATCCCAGCCGCGCCCACCATTGCTAGACAAGCACTTCCGCACTTTGCGCCATGCAGCTACTCAGCCGCTTGGCGCATGTTTTGGCGCACCCCGCGCATGATGGCGCGCGCCGTCGATCGCAGATGACCGGGCTGATGATGGGCGTAGCGCTGCACCGTCCGCATGTTCTCGTAACCGAGCATCCCGGCGATCCGCCACAGGTCTTCGCCGTTCTGCGCAGCCCACGTCGCCGCCGTGTGACGCAGCGTGTGCGGCGTCACCTTCTTGAGCTTCGCCACGCGACAGGCGTTGCGGAAACCCGTCTTGATCGAGTCGACGCCGCGGCCGTGGTAGCTTATGACGTACTTGCTCCTGCTGCGTCGTTTCGCCCGCTGCAGCGCCGTGTAGAGCGCGCCCTCAAATGGCACCACGGCACTGCGCTTGTTGGTCTGCGCGCGCCCGGGCAACGGGAAGTAGAGCAGGCGTTGCGTGAAGTCGACGCGATCCCACGTCAGCTCGAGGATGGCCCCGCGCCTTGCGCCAGTATAGAGGGCCAGCCGAACGAAGTCGCGCACGTGAGCCTCGGCGCACGACCGCAATAGCCGGGCGGCCTCCGTGCGCGTGATGTATCTTTCGCGCGCGGGCGCCTTCGGCAGCGACTTGACGAAGGGCGCCTCGTCAATGGTGTCGTACTTCTTCGCCCGGTTGACCGCGGCGCGCAACACCGACAACTCGCGCGAGATCGTTTCGTCGGCGACCTTCGCCTTGCGGCGCTTCGCGATGTAGTCGTCCTGGGACTGCAGCGTGACGGCCGTAACAAGAGCATCGCCGTAGTGGGCCAGCAACAGCTTGCCGGCGATCTCGGCTTGCTCTTTGCTCGGCAGGTGCGCGGCGTGCTGCGTCAGGTAGGCGTTGAGCACCGACGCCAGGGTCGCAGCCTTGCCCGCCGGCCGGTCTATCTCCGTCAGGAACGCGGCAAAGAATGCTTGAGCCTCGCCACGGTCTGCCGTGCGCGTCGAGCAGCGTCGGCTACGGCCGTGCTCTGACCAGACGACGTACCAGTTGGGGAAGCCGGGTCGCTTTGCGAGTTCGTACTTTGGCATGTCCGTTGTTCCACATAGGCCGCGATGGCCGCGGCCGGGATGAACACACGCTTGCGGATCCTGACGAAGGTGATGCGGCCGGCGATGCGTTCGCGGCGAATCGTCTGCGCCGACACCCGCAGCTCGCGCGCCGCCTCACTCTCCGTCAGGAGTTCACCGAGCATCGAACGCCATCTCACTCAGGTTCGTGCCTACGAATCTGCATGTGGACGTGGGTGATGAGGCGCTCGACGACGCCGCTGGGCACGAAGATGTAAGTTTCAACATTCACAATCTCGAGTGACTCGTCCGACTTCAACGACAGACGATCGTCACCCTCGATTGTCAAGCGATGGCCCTTGATGATGCCGGGAATGGGATCCGGTGTACGCACGAGCGTCATCGCTTCGGTGTCGCCCGGATGATGCAGCACATATTGGTACTCGCTCACGGCAGGGTCCCTTCGTGATTGGCTGTGTG
>JBKOWC010000352.1:0-7226 GCA_046724215.1 Pseudomonadota bacterium
CCTATCAGGCGTTGTTTGACCGCTACGGCGTGATCGAGGTCGACGATCTCGACAGCTTCGCCAACTGCCTGCTGCTCTTCGGCCAGCCGCGCCGCGCCGGCAGAGGCGGCTTGGCGACGGTGCACGATTCCGGCGGCCTGCGGGAGCTGGCCGTCGATCTCGCGTGGGCGCAGCACGTGCCGTTCGCGCAGATCAACGACGCGACGAAGCAGAAGCTGGCGGCGCGCCTCGAATACGGTCTGGAGCCGGCCAATCCCTTGGACGCCTGGGGCACTGGTCACAACTACGAAGCCATCTTCACCGATTGCCTGCAGGCCCTGATGGATGATCCGGACACGGCGATCGGCGTGCTCTGCGCGGAGACCCGCAGCGGCTTCGATCTGCATGAGAGCTACAGCCGCCTCGCTCGGGCCGTGGCCGCGCGAACCGCCAAGCCTGTCTTGATGTCGACCAACTTCGCCACCGTCGGGAACGACGATCTGGCGGTTCGCACGACGCACCGGGGCATCCCGGTGCTGATCGGATTGCAGCCGATGATGACGGCGATCCGGGCCGCCTTCGACTATCGGGACTTCCGCGCCCGCGCGCCCATCCTGGCGCCTGCGGCGCCGACAGGCGCCAGGGCGCGTTGGACGGCCCGCCTCCAGAGCGGCGCTGCGCTCGACGAAGCCGAGAGCCTGGCCCTGTTCGCCGACTATGGCATCCCGGTGATGCCGCATCGCCTCGTCGAAGATGCCGCGATGGCCGAAGCCGCGGCCCGCGATCTCGGCCTGCCTGTCGCCTTGAAGACGGCGATGCCGAACGTGTTGCACAAGTCCGATGTGGCCGGCGTGAAGCTTGGACTGGCCGACATCGCGTCCGTGCGGTCCGCCTATGACGAGCTGGCCCGCCGCCTGGGTCCGCGCGCTCTGCTCATGCCGATGGCGGGGCAGGGCGTCGAGCTTGCCTTCGGCGCCCTCGACGATCCGCAGTTCGGACCTATCGTCATGGTCGGCGCCGGCGGCATCCTCATCGAGATTCTTGCCGATCGGCGCTTCGCCCTGGCTCCCTTCGATGCGCCCACGGCGCATCGGTTGCTCGATAGTCTGCGGGCGCGGCCCCTGCTCGACGGGAAGCGGGGCAGTCCGAGGGTCGATCTCGACGGTGTTGCCGATGCGCTCGCGCGCTTCTCCGTCCTGGCGGCCGACCTCCGGGGGCTGTTCGAGGAGATCGATGCGAATCCGATCCTGTGCGGCCCCAAGGGATGCGTGGCGCTCGACGCGGTCGTCATGGGGCGGGCGCAAGCAGCAGCAACATAGTCGTATGGGAAGCCGTGCTCATGGCTCTTGGGGGGAACGGGAATGGACTTGCGATTGTCGAAGGAAGAGCGCGAGGTTCAATCGCGCGCGCGCGAATTTGCGGAGCGGTACCTCTTTCCGCACGAGATCGAATGTGACGAAAACGAGGGTCTGTCGAAGAAGTCCCTGACGAAGATCCGCAAGGCCGTCCTCGATTACCGGCTCAACGGTTTCAACCACACGAAGGAGGACGGCGGGCAGGGATTCACGCACTTCCAGCAGATTCTCGTCCACGAGGAACTGGGCAAGGCCACGAACGGCCTGTGGACGCTGGTCTGGGGCGCCTCCCTGCCGCTGCGGTATGGGACGGCCGAACAGCGCACGAAATACCTGCTGCCGATCAATGCCGGCAAGGGCCGGGCCTGTTATGCCATCACCGAGCCCGGCGCCGGCTCCGATCCGCGCATGGTGCGCACCAGCGCCGTCAAGCGAAAAGGCAAATACATCCTCTGCGGCGAGAAATGGTTCGTCACCTCGGCGAACGCCTCGACGATCATCCTTGTTCATGCGCATGTTGACGGGGACCCGGACAAGCCGACGCTGTTCATCGTCGAGCGCGATCAGCCCGGCGTGATCCGCAAGCGCGTGCCGCGCTTCATGCACAACTATGCGTTCGAGCACTGGGAGATGGTGTTCGACAAGGTGGAGCTCGACGAGTCGCGCATCCTCGGCAAGGTCGGGCAGGGCTACGAACTGACCAAGGACTGGTTCACGGACACGCGCCTGGAACTCGGCGCCCACTGCGTCGGCGCCGCCATCCGCGCCACCGAGATCGCCAATGACTATGCCGCCGGCCGCGTCCAGTTCGGCCGCCCGATCCGTGATTTCCAGGCCATCGAGTTCATGCTGGCCGACATGGCGGTCGAGATCATGGCGGCGAAATCCATGCTCTATCGCATCGGCGCGCAGCTCGACGAAGGCCAGGACCGCAAGATCGTCCACGCCCGCGCCAGCGCCCTCAAGCTCTACTGCTCGGAGATGGCCGGCCGCGTCATCGACAAGGCCGTGCAGATCCTGGGCGGGCGCGGCTACATGCGCGAGAACCCGGTCGAACGCCTCTACCGCGACATCCGCGTCGAGCGCATCTGGGAAGGCACCTCCGAGATCCAGCGCGCCGTCATCGGCGGCCAGATCAAGAAGCGCGGGTTAGGCGTCTATGCGGGCTGGGAGTGATCGCCGCCGGAAATGTTACGAGAACGCCTTGAAGGCGATCAGGGTGAAGGTGTCTTTCACCCCGGGCAGGCGGTGGATCTGCTCGTTGACGAAGTGACCGATGTCCTGGCCGTCCTGCAGGTAGCATTTCACCAGCAGGTCGTACTGGCCGGAGATCGAATGCACTTCGGAGACCTGCTCGACGTTCTGCACCGCCTCGTCGGCTACCTGATAGGCCTTGCCGAGGTCGCATTTGACCATGACGAAGATCGTCTGCATCCGCGACGTACCGGCTACGCGGCATCCGCCTTCTTGCGCGGCGGCGGCGGCAGCTTGACCGGCTTGCGCAGGAAGTCCGGCATGTGATCGCCGAAGGCGGCGACGGGGGCGTCATCCTCGCGCTCGCGCGGCGGCGGTCTGCGCTCGTGACGCCGGGGGCCGCGATCCGTGGGAGGAGGAGCTTCCGGGGGCGGCGCTGTATTGGATTCGGCGGCGGCCAGCTGGCGCTGTTCCGGTTCGCCGCGGGCAGCGTGTCGGTCGCCCCGGCGCGGCCGGCGCTCCGGTTTGGCGTGCGCCGCATGACGCGGCGCGCCGCGACCGCGCCGGCGCTTGCCGTCGCCGGCCTCGAAGCCCACCTGCGCGATGCCCTCGATCTCGATCCGCGGGATTTCCTTGCCGATCAGGCGGGTGATGGCCTCGACATACTTGCCGTCGTGCGGCGTGGCCAGCGTGAAGGCGCGTCCCTCGCGGCCGGCGCGGCCGGTGCGGCCGATGCGATGGACGTAGTCGTCGGCATGCATGGGCACGTCGAAATTGAAGACGTGCGACAGACCGACGATGTCGAGTCCGCGGGCGGCTACGTCGCTCGCGACGAGCAGCGTCACGTCGCCGCGGCGGAACTTCTCGAGCGTCTCCGTGCGCTTCGGCTGCGGCATGTCGCCGTGCAAGGCGGCGACGTCGAAGCCGTGGCGCTGCAGCGAACGGAAGAGGATCTCCACGTCGCGCTTGCGGTTGCAGAAGATGAGGGCGTTCTTCACGTCCTCGTGCTTGATGAGACGGCGCAGCGCCTCGCGCTTCTCGTGGTCGTCGACGGTCGCGATCCCCTGGGTCACCATCTCCGCCGGCGAAGCCGGCGGCGCGACGCTGATCTCCTTCGGATTCATCAGGAAGGCGTCGGCCAACCGCCGGATCTCCGGCGGCATCGTCGCCGAGAAGAACAATGTCTGCCGGATCTTCGGGATCAGCGAGACGATGCGCTCGACGTCCGGGATGAAGCCCATGTCGAGCATGCGGTCGGCCTCGTCGATGACGAGGATCTTGACGTCGTTCATCAGGATCTTGCCGCGCTCGTAGAGATCGAGCAGGCGGCCCGGGGTCGCGATCAGCACGTCGACGCCGCGGTCGAGCTTGCGCTCCTGGTCGGTGAAGGATTCGCCGCCGATGAGCAGCGCCTGGTTCAGCTTGTGGTATTTCCCGTAGCGGTCGAAGCTTTCGGCGACCTGCGTCGCCAGCTCTCGCGTCGGCTCGATGATGAGGGAGCGCGGCATGCGCGCCTTGGCGCGGCCGGCGGCCAGGATGGTGAGCATCGGCAGCGTGAAGGACGCCGTCTTGCCGGTACCGGTCTGGGCCGAGCCCAACACGTCGCGACCCGTAAGGACGACCGGGATGGCCTGGACCTGAATCGGCGTGGGAGTCGTGTAGCCCGAGTCGGCAACGGCGCGCAGGACGTCGGGGCTTAACCCAAGATCTGAAAAGTTCATGCTGTCCGATGCGGGCTGGACGAATGTATCCACGATCGGCCGGCGCCCGCGTTCGCGGCCGAGAATGCGCCGGGATCATAGGAGAACCTCGGGGGTTGTCAACGCAATGTTGTCCCGACGGGCACCGGCGGGAGACGCGTGGCTTGGCGTAAGCCGCTGATTGGCATAGGCTTTCGTGCGCGCCGACGGGGAGGGGATCGCATGCTGATCGAACGGGATCGTGCCTGTCTGCTGGTTGTCGATGTGCAGGAACGGCTGACGCCCGCCATGGCCGAACCGGAGGCCGTCATCCGCAACGCGGCCATCCTCATGCAGGCGGCCGCGCAGCTGGGTGTGCCGGTCCTGGCATCCGAGCAGTATCCGCAGGGGCTGGGCCGCACCGTGCCGGCGCTGCGGGGACTGGCGCCGGCCACGGCGTTCTTCAGCAAGATCGACTTCTCCTGCGCGACCGACCCGGGCTTGCGCGCGCGCATCGCCGAGGCGGATCGACGGCAGATCGTGATCTGCGGGATCGAGGCGCATGTCTGCGTGCTGCAGACGGCGCTCGGACTGCAGCAGCAGGACTACGAGACCTTCGTGGTGGCGGATGCGGTGTCGTCGCGGGCGCCGCTCAGCCGCGAGACGGCACTCAAGCGGCTGCGCGACAACGGTGTCGAACTGGTGACCACGGAAATGGTCGTCTTCGAGTGGCTGGGAAAAGCCGGGACGCCCGAGTTCAAGGAGCTCAGTCGGCTGATCAAATAGGAGTCTGCCGTGACCGCGCGACGCGTGGCGCCCGCCGGCATGGTCATGCGAGAGTCGAGCGAAGCGGTTGCAGGCAGGGGGCAGCAGGAGATGGTAACGCGTCGCAGCTTCACGAAATGGGCCGGGATTCTGCCGGTGACCTATCTGCTGCCCGGCACCTGCGGAAGCCGGCCGGCGCCAGACCCGCAGCAGGCGGGCCTCTGGCTCAATGACATCCATTCCCAGCTCAATGTGACGCATCTGCGCGCCAGCGTCCGGCCGGCATCGCTGGAGGCGCTGCAGCAGGTGGTGCGCGACGCCAAGGCGCAGCAATTCAGCCTCTGTATCGCCGGCGGTCGTCACGGCATGGGCGGCCAGCAGTTCCTCACCGACGGCGTGATCGTCGACATGCGCGGCATGAACCGGATCATCGGTTTCGACCAGGCGCGCGGGTTGATCGAGATCGGCGCCGGCATCGAGTGGCCGGAGCTGATCGACTATCTCGAGGCGGCGCAGGCCGGCGCGGAGGCGAAATGGGGCATCGCGCAGAAGCAGTCCGGCGCCGACCGCCTGACCGTGGGCGGCGCGCTGGCGGCCAATGCCCACGGCCGCGGCCTCGGGATGAAGCCGATCGTCGCCGATATCGAGTCCCTCACTCTCGTCGACGCCGCGGCGCAGCTGCGGCAGTGCAGCCGCACGCAGGACGCCGAGCTGTTCCGCCTGGCGATCGGCGGCTTCGGCCTCTTCGGCATCGTCGCCAGCGTGACCCTGCGCCTGGCGCCGCGGCAGAAGCTCGAGCGCATCGTCGAGATCGTCGCCGCCGACCAGCTCGCGGCCAAGTTCGCCGAGCGCCTCGGCGCCGGCTACCGCTTCGGCGACTGGCAGTTCTCGACCGATCCCGAGTCCGACGACTTCCTGAACGCCGGCGTGCTGTCCTGCCACCGGCCGGCCGATGCGGCCGCGACGGTCGACGACAGCCGCAAGCCGCCAAACGATGCCGAATGGCGCGACCAGCTGTACCTGGCGCATAGCGACCGCAAGAAGGCGTGGCAGCAGCGCTCGACGCGCGCCCTGGCGGCATCCGGCGAGATCGCCTGGTCCGACCGCCAGCAGCTGGCGGTCTATGTCGACAACTACCATCGCGACCTCGACGCGCAGCTGGGCGCGACGGTCCCGGCCAGCGAGATGACCGCCGAGGTCTACGTGCCGCGCGAGGCGCTTGCCGGCTTCCTGGCCGAGACGCGCGAGGACTTCCGGCAGAACGCCGTGGCGCTGATCGACGGCAGCGTGCGGCTCATCGAGGCGGACGACGAGAGCTTTCTGGCCTGGGCGCGGCAACCCTGGGCGTGCCTCAGCTGCGACCTGCATGTCGTGCACGACGATGTGGGCCTGGCCAAGGCCGGGGACGATATCCGCCGCCTCATGGACCGCGCGCTGAAGCATGGCGGCAGCTTCAGCCTCGCCTATCACCGCTGGGCGAACCGGGCCGAGGTCGAGGCTGCCTATCCGGCCTTCGCCGAATTCCTCCGGCTGAAGCGGCAGTACGATGCGGAGGAGCGCTTCCAGAGCGACTGGTACCGCCACTACCGGACGCTGTTTGCTGCCGCCACGTGACGCCGGGAAACCTTGTAGGGGCGGGTCTTAGACCCGCCCTCGTGCCGCGGCAACGACGGCGACGATGTGATCTGTTCAATCGTCTGCGGGCGGGTCTGAGACCCGCCCCTTACAAGCAGAACCGGTCTGTTCGCAAAGCGAAAACCTGTGATGCGGATCACTGTGGCGCGCGGCGTCCTGGTTACGCTCTCGCCCATCGGTTTCGGGAGGGAACCATGGGCAGGACACGACAAGATGACCGTCCCACGCTGGTCCTCGCGGCGAGCAATGGGCAGAGGGACCTCGGCGACGTCCTCGGCGCCCGGGACCTGACGGGCATCGAGATGGAGCGCATTCCGCAGGAACTCGCCGGCTACCTGCCCGTGCCGTCGGCGTCCTGGCGGCGCGGCACCTGTTCGCCCGCGGTCGAAACGCCGGAGGGGCGGCAGGCGATCTTCTTCGGCACGCTCGACGACATCCGCGCCAGCGCGCCACAGTATCGCGACAGCGTCCCCATCAACGGGCTGCGGACCCTGTGGGTGGTGTGCTGCGGACCGGACTGATGCCGATGCAATCACAAACCGGCAAAACGTGCAGAATAACCGAACGTACTTAGCGTATGGGGGCCGCCGTCCGGTGCAGATGCGGCAGGACTGATGAC